>JAJRVC010000242.1 GCA_024277475.1 Deltaproteobacteria bacterium | reverse complement strand
TGGCTTCGGCGGCAGCCGCAGACATCCGGCTCACGTTCCAAGGCAGAAACACCCGATTGAAGGCGGCAATCATCTCTTCTGTGCCCAACACAAATCCGAATCGAATACCGGCAAATCCATAGGCTTTGGAAAAGGTAACCGACAGAAACACCTGCGGATATTTCTCAAACAGGGACGCTTTGGAAGGTCGGTCCGGATTGTAGTCCAGGTAAGCTTCATCCACGCAAAGGGGCACTCCCGTCTCGCAAAACCGGATAAGATCCGCATCGTCGATAAAGACGCCGGTAGGGTTGTTGGGGTTGATGATCAGAATCAGTTTCGTCCGGTCATTGACGGCATTGAGCATTGTATCCACATCATACTGCAAGTCGTCTTTCCTGACCGGAATTTGAACGACCTTTGCATTGCATAGCTCGGCCCGGGGCGGAAACAGCTCAAAGGTCGGCGTGGACAGCATGAACTCATCTCCCGGTTGCAGAAATACGCGCATCATGGCGTCGATGGTGTCCGAAGATCCATTGGCCAGGGCTACATTGTCCGGGCCCAGACCATACATCTTGCCGATTTTGGTTCTCAACCGTAAAAAACTGTCTGGATACCAGTTGCCGTGTCGAAGAGACTCCGCCACCGCCGCGATGACCTTTTCCGACGGTTGGATAGGGTTTTCATTGAGCATCAGGCGGGCTTTATCGGGATTGTCCATGGCCTTATCCAAAATACCTACATTGTACTCTCTTGACGTATAAAGCCAGGGAACGATCCAATCTTTTAATTCTTTTTTCATTCTTATCTCCTATTCAAGGTATTTAGTTAATCACTGATTCTAAAGATGTATTCTCCAGCGAAAATGCATCCGCCACACCGGCGTAGGTAACCTTACCATCTATAATATTGATACCGCTGGCTATTTCCGGATTTTCCCGGGCCGCCTTTCTATACCCTTTATCGGCGAGTTCCAGCGCGTAGGGTAAGGTGGCATTGGTCAAAGCAACAGTGGAGGTCATGGACACCGCGCCGGGCATATTAGCCACACAATAATGGATGATGCCGTCGACTTCATAAATCGGATCGTCATGAGTGGTCGGCTTGGCGGTTTCGATACAGCCACCCTGATCAATAGCCACGTCCACGATAACCGAGCCTTTCTTCATGTATTTCAGCATGTCCCGGGTAACCAGTCTGGGGGCTGTCGCCCCGGGGATAAGGACGGCTCCCACCACAAGATCGGATTCCCTGAGAAGCTTGCGGATTGTTGCCGGGCTGGACATGAGGAGAAAACAGTTTTTAGGCATAACTTCGCTCAGATACCGCAGGCGTTGCAGATTGGTATCGAGCAGGAAGACCTTGGCACCCATACCACAGGCCACCACGGCCGCATGGGTCCCCACGACACCGGCACCGAGGACCAATACCGTTCCCGGCGCCACTCCCGGCACACCACCAAGCAGGATCCCCTTACCGCCATATGTTTTCTCCAGATACTTGGCACCCTCCTGGATAGCCATTCTGCCGGCCACTTCACTCATGGGGGTCAGCAGGGGAAGAGATCTATCCGGCTTTTCAACCGTTTCATAGGCGATTGCCACACATCCGGCATCCATAACGGCCCGGGTCAATTTTTCATCAGCCGCAAAATGAAAATAGGTAAACACAATCTGCCCTTGGCGGAGCATGGGGTATTCCACCGGCAACGGTTCCTTGACCTTCATGACCATTTCGCACTGTTCATAGATTTCCCCTGGCGTGTCGAGGATTGCGGCTCCGGCCTTCTCATATTTTTTATCCGAAAAACCGGATCCCTCACCGGCGGTTGTTTCAACGAAAACTGAGTGGCCATGTGCTACCATTTGCTCAACGCCGGCCGGCGTCATGGCGACCCGGTTTTCTTTCGTCTTTATTTCCTTTAATATACCGACTTGCATAATCACCTCCATGTGATCACAGGTTGATTCGAATTTTAACCTTCAAAGTATTCTGGACCCGCCGTGGGTCCGGATTAGTTTTTCTCCAGGCACTGACGGGCAAAGTTCACCATTTCTCCTGTTGCTTTTGAAAACTGATCTGCCGTCCGCTGCAGTGCCGGATGGGTGTTGTATTCATCGCGGCTGTAGCCGTCTTCTGAATAGGCGCGCTCAAAATAAGGAACTTGCATCAGTTTGTCCATCACATCTTTGGGGATGTCTTCCAGAATTCGATCCTTTTCAAATTGAATCTGTTGCACATCCTCCAAAAACAGCACCTGATCGATAAAACCCGGCGGGCATGTTACCACGATGGATGCTCCGCTCTTCTCTTCTAAGTGCCAGATACGATTGTGGCCATCAACGGTGGGACCGATTCGCAGCGAACAGGACAGCATCTTGCTGGGCAGCTCATTGTCGATCAGATATTTATAGGCCTTTTTGAATATCGCCAGTTCCGCAAGCCGCACCTCGGCATCGCTAAGCTCAATTGCCTTTTCTTTGGCAAAGTCCCTTAATCCGCCCAGATCACCAAATCTGGATTCCATGTGGGTAATCACCGAACGCCATTTGCTCAGATCGACACCATTTTTTCTTGCTTTTTCAAGACCTCGTTTGACGCTCTGGGCGCAATCCACCAGTTGGGGCAGAATAAACGTCAGCGTATTATTGGTAGCAATACCCTTGGCCGTCAGATATTCGATCACCTCGTAACCTTCTTTGGAACCGGGAACCTTGATCATCACATTGGGATTGATGGTGGCCAGTTCCTCGGCCTGCCGGATCATGGCCTCGCCATCGAAAACACTGCGGGGGTCAACCTGCCCGGAAAGGTAGCCTTCTTTGTAACCGCTGGCTTCAAAAAGCGGCAGGTACATGTCGGATCCGCGCTTGACAACCGTCTTGTACAACTGCCAAAACAGGCCTTCCGTATCAATGCCTGAATTTTCTTTTATCAATTCCCGGGCGACATTTTGCCAGTAGGGCACATCGTCCTGAATTGCCTGCAGCGACAGGGGCGGATTGGTGGTAACACCCCTGAAAAGCTGCGCCATCGGATTTTTCTCATTATACATCCGGGCAAACTGCCGGCTGAGCTCTTCCCGGTCCTGGCTGCCGGCTTTTTCCAGCAACTTTTTGCACCAGTTGTTAAAAATAACCGGCGATGAATCCCACCAGATTTCCATCCCCGGACTGACGTCCACCAACCGCTCAAATAGGTTCCTTGATTCCATTTTCATTCCTCCCGTCCATTTTATGGTTTTTAATGTTTGGTTGTTTATAAGGCTATTGCTATAGATGTATATACAGAAAATATTTCGTATTGCAACCGTAAAAAATATTTTTTTGCTTTCCTGCTTCAGTTGTTTATCGGCCGGTAATCTTGCCTAATAACCGTTCACAGGTTCAGGGTTAAGACAAAGAAGGCAATGAAGCCACTCCCCGCGGCAAGCCGCGGGGAGTGAGACACTAAAAGAGATTAAAGACTCGAAGTCCTTGTTAAAAATGCTAATTTGGCTCCAAATTTTGGACCAGGCCTTATGAAGCTGACGCTTTTCTCGTAAATACGCATCCCAAATCCAGTCCAGGGACGAGAATGAAACTTTGAACCCCTGAACCTTTGAACCTGTGAACGGTTACAACAGCAGATCGGCAGCTATCTGTGAAATAGTGCTGCGGTCCTTTTCAATAGAATACATAAGCCTGACACAGTGCTTGAGATAGGCCAGGTATTCGTAGTCGTTCAAATCATCATCGGCATAAAACGTGGATACAATCCAGTTGATGATGCATAAATTTGCGGCGGTGAGCATGCCGGGCAGATTCTTGATTTCTACCGAATTCAAAGGTTTCATACCGTTCGTTTGGTGCAATTGATCCTGATAGGCGTTCAGAAAAATTGCTGTTTTTTCCAGGCGCAAGTCGCCGTCTTTTTTTTCATCCCAGCTGCTGCAGAAATAATCAACCGCCAGGCATACATCAAACAGCCGCAGGTCGATTTTCGACCAGTCAAAGTCAAAAATTCCAACGACACGATTATTTTCATATTTAAGGTTGCCTGGATGAAAATCACAATGGATCGGACAAAACGGCATGCGCGAGATGTCCGCTTCCGCAACCCGGGTATTATCAATCGATTTCAGGATATTTTTCAGGTGAGTCAAAAAAAAACGGTGAAATTTACTGTTATCGTCTGTTTGGGCATACCCCTTAAATCCAGCGCTAAAAGTGGGCAGCAAATCACGAATCGGCGGTTCTATCCTTTGGAATTTCCCAGGATCAAAGCCTGTCGCGGCTGTGTGAAAAACAGCAAGCATTTTCGATGCACTGACCAATTCCTCATCATTGAGAGCCGGATTGTTCCAGGTATATTTGTCCTCACCTTCAAGGAATTCGTATACGGCAAAAAAACTTTTGCTGTTGGCCGGCTTGATATACGTTGCCCCATGCCGGTTGGCGATCACCCGGGCGGCAATGGTGAACCCCCTGGCAGCACAGTGGTTGATGAGCGCATGTTCGAATCTGATTTCGTGTTCGGCAATGCCGCGTTTATACTCACGCAAAAAATAGTCTTTTCGAATTCCATCTCTTTGAACTACCAGCCCATAGCTGCGGTTAATGTAACCGCCGAAAATTTTATAGACCTCCAGCACCGGGCCCAGATCATACAATTCTTCCACGATTTCAACAAGCTGTTGGCGCAACAATGTGTTCTCCAACAGCTCTGCCAACCGGGCGGCAACCCGGCCGATTTCATGGCCGATCGCCAACAGCTCATAGGACTTTGTGGAGCTCATTTTGGGCAGCAGCCGCATCTTTCTCGTATCCATGAATTGTCTGGAATCCTTTTAGATCGCTCTTGTCCGCCGTTACTTCGGTGGATCAGCATTCGTTTATTCTGCGTATTTCAACGTGCCTTTGGGCGCGAATCCGGTCATTACCCCGCTGTGATGCTGACGCTGTCCGGGTTGGCATGATACCGTCCGAGTTCTATTTCGAGCTTATATTTATCTCCCCGGTAATAGGAGTATAAAAGTTCAACGGGTATGCTTTTATCGTCAAATGTAACGTATTCGGAGAAAATAGCAGCTGAATTTACCGGAATTTCCAATATTTTGGCTACCCTCCGATTTAAATTCACGGCACTGATGGTCTGTTTGCTCCTGGCAAGCACAACATTAAAGCGCTCGGAAATGATATCATACATGGAACCGGTGAGATCAAAGTTTAAGAAGCCCTCAAACATATCCGCCGGCAGGTAACTTTCTTCATATATATAGGGTATGCCGTTTCCGGCTCTGATCCGCCGGACTGCAATCACTTTTTTGTTGGCGCCTAGAAACAGGGCCCTGGCCACGTAATCATCAGCCTTCTCAATACCTCGCTCAATAACGACGGTCTTCGCCTTTATGCCGCTTTGTCCCAGCATATCCCTGAAGCTTGAAATCCGCTCAAGTTTGTGTTTTAGTTCTGAGGGAGCCGGAGCACTGACAAAAGTTCCGGTGCCTTTTTCTTTTCTCAAAATTCCCACAGCAGTTAATTCTGCGATGGCCTGTCGCAGGGTGTTACGGTTGACACCGCACATTTTGGAAAGTTCAACTTCTGATGGCAGTCTCTCCCCGACTTTATAGCGGCCGGTCTGGATCACCTCTTTGAGCCAGGTGCTGATTTGAAGATATTTGGGTATGGGATTTGACGCGTCAACGATTTTCAATTCCAACAATTCTAACCCCCTTTTATCGCTTCCCGGCAGCCGGGGTGATGGGGACAGTCATTTAGACACCCAAGAGGCGAAAATAGACCGCAGTAATATTTAAAATGTTAATTGTCTAATGGTTTAGAAGTATATACAACTAACAGGTCTATAATTGCAAGGAAAATTTTGCATTCAATCATTTTTTTTGGTACGCTATGAATTACTTGATTATGTCCATAAGAATAACTACAATTTAGTTGCTTGTAATAGGATTTCCAGTTTACCCGGTTTAGGAGGGCATCCATATGGCAAAACAATTTTCGATTGCTGAAGCAAAAGGCAAGCTTCCGGCTATTATCCACAGTGTTGAAGATGGACCCAATGTTCAATTGACCCGGCACGGTAAACCGGTTGCAGTGTTATTATCCATTCGTGAATACGAGCTATTGGTGCTTAAAAAAAAAGGCTTCTGGAGTGCATTGATGGAATTTCGCAATGCTATGGAAAAAGAGGGTATCCAAATTACTGATGGCGATTTCGAGGAGCTTCGAGATACTTCCTTTGGCAGAGAAAGAGAGTTATATTGAAAAATATCGCAATATTAGGTTCCACCGGTTCCATTGGCACCCAGACATTGGATATCGTGGAACGGTTTCCGGACCGGTTCAATGTTACCTCTCTGGTCGCCCATCAAAACGTCCAACTATTAGAAGACCAAATAAAAAAATTCAATCCGGAATTTGTCGTTGTTTCCGATGAAAGAAACGCAGAGATCCTGTCAAAGAAAGTTGATATCGAGGTATTGGCCGGAGAAAAAAATATCGTCAGGGCAGCCACCGACAATCGCGTGGATATGGTCATAAATTCACTTGTTGGAAAATCAGGGCTTTTACCAACCCTTGAGGCGATCAAACTTGGAAAAAAAATCGGTCTGGCCAACAAAGAGACATTGGTCCTGGCCGGCAATATCGTGATGCAGCTGGCAAAAAGACATAACGTATCCATAATTCCCATTGATTCTGAGCACTCAGCTCTGTTTCAATCTTTAAAATCCGGTGCTCGTAATGAATTACAGCGACTTATCCTCACCATGGGCAAAGGGCCGATCGCCGGTATGGATGAACAGCGATTATCAAATGTTACCATGCAAGACATCCTCAATCGGCCCTCCTGGGACATGGGCATGAAGATCAATGTCGATAGTGCAACCTGTGTCAACAAGGCATTTGAAGTCATTGAAGCAAGATGGCTTTTCGATGTCCCGGCTGATAAAATCAGTATTGTCGTCCACCCACAATATCTCTGTCATTCCCTTGTGGAATTTAAAGATGGAAGCATCATTTGTGAGTTTGGAACAGCCGACATGAAAAGATACATCCAATATGCCCTGTTCCACCCGGATAGAGGTGTTTCTCCAAAAGGTTCCTTCATTGATCTATTCGAAAAGAAAATGGCCTTTGAAAAGCCGCCTTTTGATAAATTCCCCTGTCTTGGCATGGGCCATTACGTCATTGAAAAAGGCGGCACGATGCCAGCCGTATTTCATGGCGCCGATACCACGGCAGTCAAAGCGTTTATGGATAAAAAAATCAAATTTACGGACATTGCGGTAATTATCCAGCAGACTATGGATGCCCACGAGATAATCAGCGATCCGGATCTTGATGCCATCCTTGATTCAGAAAAATGGGCTGAAGAATACGCAAAAACCCTGGTGCGGAACAACGATTGTTTGTAGGCGTTCACGGTTACAAATTTTCCTGAAATTTATCTATATTAATTGTATTGTGACTTTCTCAGCGCTCTTTGCGATCTCTGCGGTAAACCATTTCGTGTGTTTCGTGTATTTCGTGGTTAACAAAATAAAACTGGTGAGATCATGATATCCGCTTTGATAACCGCTGCCGGTTCTTCCACCCGCTATGGGAAAAATAAAATGCTTGAACCGATTCGGGGGAGACCCCTGTTAATCCGAACCCTGGAAAGATTTCTTGCCTGTGGGGAAATCGATGAAGTAATTGTAGCTGCCAGAAGTTCAGATAAAGAAACGTATGAAGAACTGACCAGAGAGTTGGCGATCGTAAAAATCGTTATCGGCGGTAAGCAGCGAATTGAATCCCTTTTAAATGCGCTGAATGCATCTGCCGGTGATCTATTGATAACCCATGATGGCGCCAGACCTTTGGTGAAACCCGTACTGATAAAAGAATTAATTTCCTGTGTCCAAAAAACAGGTGCAGCCATGACGGCGGTCAATCCGACTGCAACCGTAAAGATAACCGACGATCAGTCCATGATGATCACCGGAACATTGCCCAGAATAAAAACATGGATAGCACAAACCCCCCAGGCCTATAACCGTAAAATTTTGAAACAGGCCATGGAGAAGGCAGTCAAGGAAAAGTATTTTGTGCCGACTGATGACAGCGAAATTGTGGCCAAAATGACTGCCCATGACATTATGGTCGTCCCCGGCGATTATTCCAATATCAAAGTTACACACAGATCAGACATTGCAATAGCGAATGAAATTTTTGAAGAATGTCTCTGAAAACCATTGCAACGGAACTGGCGCCGTAAAATAAACAGGAGGATTGAAGATATGTTTCGCAAAAAGGGGACCGCAGACAAGCGGCAGCTTTTGGAAGGTGTTCATCTGAGTACCCTGGTGCACGGCGAAAAAACATTAATGGGACAATTCAGTATCGCCAAAGGATCCGCGATTCCGCCTCACTCCCATCCCCATGAGCAGACGGGGTTTATGGTAACCGGCAAACTCCGGTTCAAGGTCGAAAGTGAGATATTGGAAGTGGATACCGGTGACAGCTGGTGCATTCCCGGTGGCGCCGAGCATTCGGTGGATGCTCTGGAGGATTCAGTGGTGATTGAAGTTTTTTCTCCGGTTCGCGAAGACTACCTTCCCTGAAACACATCCGAAATTGGTTGCCGTAGGGCCCGGGGTATTTGCCGAAAATATTAAATTGAGGGCATGTGTGCCAAAAAGAATATCCATGTGCTGGAGTGAATACGGGCGGCAGTTGCCGTTTCAATTTTATCATGGTTGAGCTATACTTAAATTAAAAATTACGGCATTGAAACTTTCTATGCGTTTTGCGTCTTGCGGTGAACCCTTACGATTTTATCAATAAATAGGGAGGAAAATTATGGGAAAGCACTTTGTACTGCTTCATGGTGCATGGCACGGCGGATGGTGCTGGAATGGTGTTATCGATGAGATCGTGAAAGCCGGACATACTGCCGAGGCACCCACTCTGCCGGGGCACAATCTCGGTGACGATTGTTCCAAAATCCAATTTGAAGATTATATCGACATCATCTGCAGTGTGCTGGAACAACAAACCGCTCCGGTTGTGCTTGTCGGTCATTCAAGTGCCGGTTATCTGATCCAGGCGGCTGCTCCCAAAGTGCCGGACAAACTTACGCAACTGATTTTCCTGAACGCCTTCATTCTTGCTGACGGCAAATGCCAGTTTGATCTTGTGCCCCCGGAAGCAGCAGAAGAAATGACGGTTGCAGCACAGGCTTCTCCGGATAACTGCGTACCGGTCATTGAAGATTTTGTACGTGGCATGCTCATGGCCGGAGAACCCACTGAGAAACAAGATGCCCTGATTGAAAAACTGGTCCCTCAACCCCTCGCTCTTTTTACCACTTCGGTCAGTACAATCGATTTTGATAACCTGACCATTCCCAAATCCGTTGTGTTCTGTAAAGACGATGTGTCATTGCCGCCGGGTGCTTACCTGGGGATGGCACAAGGACTCGGGAAATTTGACCTCATCGAGGTTGAAGGCGGCCATGAAACGCTTTTCACCAATCCCGGTGTCGTTGCTAGGGGGCTGCTTCAGGCATTAATCGCGTAAAAACTATGTTGTTGCCATTCCAAGGAGTATCTCACCGCAGACCGCTGACGCAGAGATTATTTTAACTTTTCTTTTTCAGGTTAGGGTAATCTGCAGGTATAGCCGGATCAGGTACTTGTTGTTACCGGGCACTTTATACGATGACAACGGCAATCACTTCCGCATCGGTTTCGGACGTAGGAACCTGCCGGAGGCTGTTGCGCGGCTGGAGCGGTTCTTACAACAATTGTAATAAGTTGGAGTGTTTTGGTATAAAATGAATATCATTAACGGAACACCAACCAATAGTCCCAATATTCCATTATTCCAATCGCACGACCTTGAGGCTCTCGACAGGTTGTGAGCGAAGCGAACTAAGTTCCTGTTTTCGAATACCGTATTTTTTAATTTTTCTTGATAACGTTGAGTGATCAATCCCTAATGGTTGTGCGGCTTTTCGTTGGCTGCCAAAATTTTCTATGGCTCGCTTAATCAGATCTTTTTCAATTTCTGTTACTGTTTTTTGAAGATTCCATCCTTGTGATAACAGGGTATTTTTTCTGTCATTGTATCCTCCCCGGATATGGGAAGGAATATCCTCGATATCAATCTTATCACCAGGCAATAAAACTACGAGTTGCTCGATAAGATTGGAAAGTTCGCGGATATTCCCAGGAAAAGAATAAGTGCAAAGACACTCGAGTGCCTGCGGAAAAATTGCTTTCTGCGTGGAATATTTCCGGTTTAATTTTTTTAGAAAATAATAAATAAGAGGGGGAATATCCTCCACTCTTTCCCGTAGTGGTGGAATCGTCAGAGGGATGACATTCAACCGAAAAAAAAGATCTTTACGAAACCTGCCCTCTTCAACCATATTATCAAGTTTTTTATTAGTGGCGGCTATTACACGGGTATTTATGGTTTTTGTTGTTGTATCGCCAACCCTCACTATTTGATTGTTTTCTAAAAACCTTAGAAGCTTTACTTGGATTTGCAGTGGAATTTCGGCAATTTCATCCAGAAATAATGTGCCTTCTTCTGCTATTTCAAAATATCCAGGTTTTCCTTTATTCAGAGCACCTGTGAAAGCCCCGCCTTCATACCCGAACAACTCCGACTCAATGAGCTGTTCAGGAATAGCACCGGCATCCACCCGAATAAACGGTTTGTCCTTTCGCGGCGAGGAATTATGGATAAGATTTGCAAAGTATCCTTTACCAACACCGGCTTCGCCCTGTAACAGTATCGTCGTATCGACCTGCGAAAGCCTGACCGCCTTTTCCATCACCTGATACATTGTGGCGCTGCGAATGTTAGCTTCAGACCAATGCCCATCCTGGGTGGTCAATTGCTTTAGCTGCGACCGGTATCCCTCGCTGATTGCATGACTTTTTTCTAAATCCGATTTCAGAAGATATAGCTCCGTCATATCTCTTTCTTGTACGATAACAAGGGTTAGTTTTTCATTTTCATTGAAAATAGGATTTGCAACCCTGAGCAATTGTTTGCCATTTTTAAGCTTATTTATAACCAGATGAGACTTTTCAGTTCGAATGACTTCCCGAATGAGCGAACGATCGAAAACACCTTTTTCTAAAAGTTCATCTACATTTTTATTAATTACGTCATCTAGTGAAAAATTATATAATTTAAGTCCGACTTTATTAACCTGAAGGATTTTGCCATTTTCATCTGCAATCCAAAGGCTATCCAAAGATGAATTAATGATCTTATCAAAATTCATAATTGCTTTAAGTTTTTCTTGAACCGAACCGCTACTCTCTTTATTTGACGAATTAATTTTGCTCATGTCACTCAAATTCCCATGCTTAAGATGTGATGAGATATGTTGCGATTTTGCAACAAACCATACATTTATCCTTGACCAAAGTCAACAATTGGCCTGGGATGCCCCCCGATCCCTATTGAGTTAGCAAAAAAAGAAGGCAATATTTGCAATCATGCAACATGTTGTAAAACAGCAACGTTGTCTTCACTTATTTTGAATTCGTCGCTTGCGCCTTGCATAATTACACTATAGGCGATTTGCTGTCCGCGATCCAGCCCATCAAATTTTTTCTTTATAAATGCAATACGTTACCATCAAATTCAAACCAAGAATATAAACATATTCTTCAGCCTAACTTTTCAATCTTTAACAAAGATGACACAATTTCCAATTGGATAAAGTGGCATATCTATTGCTAATTAGGTAACCGTAATAGGGATGCATAATACATTTTGCCAATAAAGGAGAAATTAATGGATATTCATGAAAGCATTTTAGAGTGCATTGGTAATACCCCAATGGTCCGCCTCAATCGAATCACAAAAAACGTATCCGCGAATATAATGGTGAAATGTGAGTTTCTCAATCCAAGTGGAAGCATGAAAGATCGGATCGCATTAAAAATGATTGAGGGGGCCGAAAAAGAAGGCAAGCTGAAGGAAGGCGGCGTTGTAACAGAGTCCAGCACCGGCAACACAGCGACGGCACTATCTTTTGTAAGTGCCGCCAAAGGGTATAAATCAGTTATGCACATGCCGCAAGGATGGATACCCGAAGATAAGCGAAAAATGATTACATCCTATGGAGCAGAAGTGGTGGAGGTCGATCCGGGCAAAGAGATCCATAAAGAATTGGAAGGAAAAAGCGTTCATGGGGGGGTTGTCGAGATCATCCCCCGGATTAAAGCGCTTGAATTGGAAGAAAATAATGAGAATGTCTGGTGGGCGCGACAGGCCATGAACCCGGATAACATTTTAGCCCATAAGGAAACAACCGGCAAAGAAATAATTGAGCAAACCGATGGAAAGGTTGACGCCTTTGTCGGTGCGGTGGGAACAGGAGGCACATTGCTGGGAGTTAGTGAGGCGTTACTGGAAGTCAATCCCGCTGTGAAAATTTATGCAGTCGAACCCGCCAGTTCGTCACTGTTCCAAATGGCTCCGGAGATAAAATTCTATATGGAAAAATACGGCGTCCCCGGGGTAGCCGGCTTGATTATCAACAAGATTGAGGAAAGAGGGTTTGTCGAAAAAGCATTCCTGGTAAAAGATGAAGATGCCATCTCCATGGCCCACCGATTGTGTGAGGAAGAGGGGCTGTTTTGCGGCATGTCAGCCGGTGCAAATGTTCATGTGTGTATGGAGGTTGCAAAGGAACTTGCACCAGGAAAAAATATCGTTACGATTTTAGCTGACAATAGATATCGCTATCTTTTCTCCGAGCATTTTACGACATGAACGGTTACTTTAAAGGAGGTGTTATGCTGCTCAATAGGGATCGAGCCTACGATGTAATGGAAAAATACGACATTGAAGCTATCATAGCCACGATGCCGGAAAATGTGACATATTTAACTGATTTTTGGAGTCTTACTCACCGTCTAATAAAGGCGACTCAAAATTTTGCCGTCTTGACTCGCAAGCAGGATTTAGCCCCTTTTATCATTACCTCCATTGGCGATATGGATCTTGCGGCCGACCAGGAAGCTTGCTGGACAGACAATTTCCTGACGTTTGGGACATTTTATGTGGAGCGTCATGCGGAGGCAACTCTTAATAACACGGAAGAACGCTACCAAAGGCTGCTGACTTCATTGAAACCTAAAAAGGATGCGATGGCGGCATTAACGGAATGCCTGGCGGATATTGGCATGATCCAGGGCAGGATCGCCATTGACGAAGGCAATATTACACCCGCTGCATACGGTGTACTCAAAGAGAACTTGCCAAATGCTGAATTTATTCCAGGGTATCAAATATTTAGGGAAATACGCCTCATTAAAACGCCTGCGGAAGTGAATAGATTAGAGCGTTCTGCCGAAATCGTAGAATCAGGAATCAAGAATGCATTGATGGCCATTCGCGAAGGAGCGACCGAATTTGAAATATGGCAGACACTTTTTAAAAAGGTCATAGAACAGGGTGCTTTACCGTCCTGGCCGTGTGTCGGTGTCGGCCCACGAGGAGGTCTCTCCAATGTAATCTCTGCTTCACAACCTGTAAGAAACGGAGATCTCATCCGCTTTGATGTCGGTTGCGTTTATCAATATTACAATTCAGATTGTGCGCGTACCGTTGTTGTGGCAGAAGCGAATGAAAAACAGCGATCCTATCATCATGCCATTCGAACCGGCCTGGAAAGGGCAATCGGGATAATTCGCCCCGGTGTCCGCGCTTCACAAATATTCAAAGAGGCCGTCGAAGGGGTCAGAGGTGCGGGGATTCCGCACTTTCGTAGACATCATGTTGGCCATGGAATTGGTATTGAGCCTTATGAACCCCCATTTTTAACCGAAACATCCGAAGAAATCCTTGAGGAAGGAATGGTTGTGAATGTAGAAACGCCTTACTATGAAATGGGATTGGGGGGTATTCAGTTGGAAGATACCATCATGGTGACCGCTGATGGCTATCGGCCGTTAACCAAATCAGCTCGTGATTTATTGATTGTGTAGACGTAAACTGAGTGGTTCCAGGTTCAGAGTTCCGGGTTCCAGGGTTGGAATGTCCCGAAATTTATTATGTTTCAACACGACGCCCGGATTGGCCTCTCTCACCCGTTGTGTGTAACAGCCTTGCGGGCCCTATGGATGCGAAATCCCCTTAGGATGCATCCTTTAGGGTTTTTTAACCGGGAACCCTGAACGTTGAACCGCTTAACCCAAAATAATATAAGGCAAGTTTCTCATATCTTGGCTGGAAGATCCATCGTTGTCCGACGGCATCAAAGTGTGTCTGAAAAAAAAAGAAATTAAACCATGATCGGGGGCCTTAATGAGTGAAAACAAAATAATTGAAAAATTAAAAGAAGCCATTATAGAGTTGAACGAAGCAAAAGCTGTCGAAGCGGCCAAAAATCTAATTGATCAGGGCATGGATCCCCTATCAGGCGTAGAAAAAGGACTGTCTTCGGGTATGACAACCATCGGTGACAAATTCAACCTGGGCGAATGTTTCTTACCGGAGTTGATACGCGCCGGCAACACCTTCAACGCGGCGATCAAGGTGCTGGAACCCGAGATTGTGAAGCGGGGGGAAAAG
>JAJRVC010000241.1 GCA_024277475.1 Deltaproteobacteria bacterium | reverse complement strand
TGCAACACATAACACGTGCCGCAGGATACTGTAGTGGGGGTTGGCTCACCTGATCCTATAAAATACAATTTCTGCATCTTAGTTCCCCTCTCTGGCTGTGACAACGTAGCCTTGCCGTACTTTTATAATCAGATGTAACAAACCTGTAGCTAGTACTATGGTTGCCCCTATCCAGCTTAATGTCATGCCGGGAGTCAGTACCATCATAGAACCGATTAAAAAAGCCGCCCTTGCGAGTTTTCCCACCTTGTCAACCAGATAGCCCTCAAAAAAAATCGATATGCCAAACAAGCAAATTAACAGAAGAAGATTGACCTCTAAAGCCCCCAAAGGATTCGATCCCAATCCTAACATCGCCGGTTTGTACAAGAAAAAAAAGGGCATCAAGAAGCCAGGCAGGGCAAGACGCATGGACGTTAAGGTCGTGCCCATAAAATTCCCCCCGGATATGCTAATGGCCACCAATACCCCTAAGCAAACAGGGGGAGTTAAGGATGAAAGCATAGCAAAATAGAAGACAAACATATGTACTGAAAGCACAGGAAAACCCAGCGTTATCATTGCCGGTGCAGTGAGGAGTACTGCCACTAAATAAGCTCCGGCTGAAGGCATACCCATGCCGAAAAAAAGAACCAAAACAGCTACCAAAAAGCTTAATATCAGGGTGCTGCCGTCACCGGCCATGGCAACTATCGAATAACTCAAACGTTGTCCGAATCCGGTAACCGTAAAGATTTCCATGACGATACCGATACTGCCTAAAACTACTGCCAATTTGGCTGCTTCGACGGCGCATTTAGCCAAGCCGTTATAGACCTGCCGCCCAAAATTTATCCAACGCTGCTTGATTCCGGTTATGCCCCCAAGTGTGGCACGAAACAGACCCAATCCTACCAAAGATAAATTTGCGTAAAACACAGCTCTGGCAGGAGTCTCGCCGATAAGAATGCGCCAAGTTAGAATCACCACGGGTATTAAAAGGTGGCCATGCTCCTTCATAATTTCTTGAAATTTAATTCCATTTTTTTTAAGCGTTTTTTGATCTGAAACTGGCTTAAGTCTCTTGGTATGCACCATCGCCGTAAAAGAAATGCTTAGATAAAAAACTAAAGCAGGTAGTGCGGCGGCGATGACAATTTGAGCGTAAGGGATACCCGTGAGTCCTACGATTAAAAAGGCAACAATACTCATGATGGGTGGTGTGATTTGGCCTCCTGCTGAGGCTACAGTCTCCACTGCCCCGGCGAATTCGCGACTGTAACCTCGCCGGATCATCAAGGGGATTGTAAATGCCCCGGTTATGGCCACGTTGGCCGGAATAGACCCTGACACCATTCCCATCATGCTGCTAGAAACGACCGCCGTTTGAGCCGTACCTGAACGGAAGCGCGAGCCTACTATAAGACTTATCTTCTCAATAAGTTGTCCCCCGCCAGCAGCCTGTAGCAAAGCACCGAAGAGCAAAAAATGAATGATCAAATTTGCCGACAGACCTGTTAATGAGCCAAGTGTACCCATGAAATAAGTGCTGCTATAACCTATGAGACGGGGTAAATCTATGCCACCATGGTATAAAACGCCTCCCAAATAATTGCCATACAAAGCATACAGCATAGCGCCTATAACTAAAGCGGGAATCACCCAGCGCCAAGATATCCAAGTGACCAGCAGTACCAACAAAACCAAAAAACTACCGGCTATCAAATCCCCCATAGAGGGCATCCCCACCCTTTCCACCATATTGAAGTAATCCGCAAAAAAGAAAACTGCCGTTGCTAAAATGGCCAATGACATAAGAAGCCATAGTTTATATATAAAAGACGTCTTAGCTTTCAGCGCACCTTGTATAAACAATAGAAAGCCTGCAACACCAAGATGTATTATTTTCAGCTTATCTAGCGAAAAGGGTAACCGCCAGGCAGCCCAGACATGCATTAGCACCCAAAGGACACCTATTAATCCACCGAGCTGTATCAGCCATGCGTGTGTGAGAGATGTTGACATTTTTTGAGAATGAGAGTCCATGGAATTTTATCTCCGATTATTTAACCAATTTTAAAAGGACTTAATCCATCAAAACATGAATCTGCCCAGCGGTTGAGGGCGGCAATTACCTGGTTTCGAATTAGCGATTTCCAACTTTTAAGTCTTCCCTCCAAACCCCTTTTTCTTTATAAAAACGCACTGCACCAGGGTGAACAGGATATTCAGGCAATAACCACTTGGTAGCATTTTGCAGTGTAGTAGCTTCAGAAACTTTGCTAATTTTGTGCAACTCATCAGTATGCTCTAGCACTGCCTTGCAGAATTGGTAAACAAGCTCATCATCGACAGCCGCCGTAGAAAGGGCAACACCGACAACACCTGGCGCAATAACATCCTTTTGAAATCCCTTGTAGGCTTCTTTGGGAAGCGTGGTCACCAGGATACCACGGTTGCGCTTGTTCACCCGTTTTAAAACATTTATGTCTATTTCTAAAGCCTTGTATGGCTTGCGAGAGGCCAAATTGATCATATTAGGATTGGGTTTGAAGCCGGGGTAATTGCCTGGGGTGGCTTTTACCTGCCCATCAACTAAGGCATCAATTCCCTCCCTCCAGGAAAGATAGTTTTTTTTAAGATCTTCTATTATTCCATATTCCTCGAAAATCAGCTTGTACACATATTCGGCGCCCGAACCTTTTTTGACCATGTTGACTGACTTTCCTTTTAAATCCCTGTAAGTGTTAATGTCTGAATCGGCTAACGTTACCATGGGAATAGCCCACACGGTCCAAGAAAAGACCTGCCAAACTGGAATCTTTTTTCCGAATTTTTTATCATTTGTCCAAGCCGCTTCGACGTCCAAGGTTCCAGCGCTTGCAATGTCAATTTTATTCTGATCCAGCAAAATAACGTTTTCACCGCTTCCACCGGTTGCTAGAGAAGATGCTTTTATCCCTTCGGCATATTTGTTTACCAAAAAAGAACAGGCCTCGAAATGAATGTAACCGGAACTTCCAACGGAGGCAGATCCGATACGAATTGTTTTATCCGATGCAACTGAAGAACTCGAACAGAAAGAGAATATTAACCCAGCAAAGATTAATAGCCTAACTAACTTTTGTTTCAAAAATAATTTTTTAGTCATGATACCCTCCTTTTTGTTTTAGTGATTATTCTATTCATTAACAATTAATCTGTCAGACATTATGATATTATGAAAGCCTGATATTTATGTCAAGAACAATTTTGGGTGAAATTAAACTTTTAGGGTAAAATCCCCATAGGAATTTTTTGAATATAAATTATTTCAATCAATTAACGAAGAATTGATGTTCCCGTTTTTTACCCCGATTTGGCTCTAAAGTAGCGTAGCTACCGTTTGTCCTTAAACGGTTTGTATCAGAAGTGTCCGGTTAACATTCGAATAATTTCAATTAGATAGGTCCACTAGTCATTTTTTTTGTAACTACTTTCTGTCAACACCTGATAAATGGGCTTTTTCTCAAAAAGAGATATACTTAAAATTTGTAAAATAGTGTAAAGTCTCAGGTCAATTTTCAAACGTTTTTTCATTATAATTGGGGGTCAAAATAATTGCAAAAATGGGGGTCAAAATGGGGGTCAAATCTACGATTAACCTTTCTTATCAGCTCTATTATGTTTGAGCCATGTCACGTCCGCTGAGAATAGACTATCCGAATGCTTGGCACCATGTGATGAACCGTGCCCGAAGGGGAGAAGACCTTTTTGTGGATAAAGCGGATTATCAGCAATTTAAGGATAGAAAATTTAAATACCGCCTTGGATGTATTGAAAGCAACATTCTTAAAGGTCAAACGGAGATTTGACCCCTAAATCGAAGATCCGCCTTTTTTTAAATAATTTCAGACATTCGGTATCGTCTATGGTATACATCGATCGTTGGTCTTTACGGACCCGGTTATTTGACAGGTCTTGCGGCGATCATTTAAAATCTGGAAACCTAAGCCGGATAGACCGGCCTCCGGCTCGTAGATTCGGACCTACGGCTCGGAGAGAAATAAAAAATTATAATATCCAAATATGATGGTTTCGTAAAAAGTCAGAATTTCGATCTGTGTTCATTGTAACACATTGAAATTACAAGCCCTGAAATTTTATTTTTGTGTTTTTTGAGCCTTTTTGGGCCATATCAAATATCAAATGTCAATTTTTTTAAATGCCCTCTGAATCCCCTTTAACAAAACGAATTAAACGCCATGTGATCGGCCGGAGACGTGAGTATTTTGCGGTAACCGCGCCAGGCTTCG
This sequence comes from Deltaproteobacteria bacterium, assembly GCA_024277475.1. Next base: position 11,569 of record JAJRVC010000241.1, on the reverse strand, counting down.
AAAAGCTCTGTTTAAACGAATTACGCGCTTCAGTCCCGGACCATTCAGAGGCATCTTTGGTCACCGGAGGCGTTGTGTTTAAAGGGCGGTTGCAGGAATGTTATCTTGCCAACTTGAATTTACGCACCGCCAACCGCATTTTGATGCGAATTGAAACCGTTAACGCAACCAGCTTCAGCCAGCTTCAGAAAAAACTCTCAGAGATAACCTGGGAACTGTTTTTGAGAGTCGACCAGGTGCCGCAGATGCATGTCACCACCCGACATTGCAAACTCTACCACACCGAAGCGATATCAGAGCGTGTTTTAAAAGCCATCGCCGCCCGGAAAAAAAATATTGAATTTATAGCTCCGGCTGAAAAATTACCATTCTCACCACAAAATATCTATGTACGCGGGGTCGATGATCGCTTCACCGTTTCAATTGACAGTAGTGGTGAAAATCTCTACAAGCGTGGTATTAAAAAACACGCCGGCACCGCGCCCCTCCGTGAAACGGCTGCTGCCGCTGCACTGATGCTGGCCGGCTACACCGGTTCCGAACCCCTGGTAGATCCGATGTGTGGCACCGGTACATTTTCTTTGGAAGCAGCACTGATGGCAAAAGCCATTCCAGCAGGATGGCTCCGGGAGTTTGCCTTTATGGGATGGCCCTCTTTTCGCCGGACGCAATGGGAATACCTGAAACGCCAGTGTGAAACGCATTTTACCCGTCCGGCGACCCCGTTGATCTTTGCCTCGGATAAAGATCCATCCGCCGGCAGGCGTCTTAAAAAATGCCTGCTACAGCACCATCTATTGGATGCTGTAACCGTTGCTCAGAAGGATTTTTTTTATTTTTCCCCGCGTGAGCTGACGGATCAGACCGGATTGATCGCGATTAATCCGCCCTATGGACGACGTATGGGAAACATCGAAGAAAGCGAGCAATTTTTTCTGTCGATTTGTGCGCGACTAAAGCAGGAATATATGGGCTGGAAACTGATTTTGATAGCACCAAGCAAGCTGATAGAAAAAAAAGTTCCCTTCCAACTGAAAACACAGCCTCTTTTTCATGGCGGCCTGATATTAAAGTTGATGGTGGGGAGCATACGGTGAGATTTTATTTTTGTGTTTTTTGTGCCTTTTTGCGGCCATATCAAAATTGATCCGTGAATCTAACCAGAGTATAAGAACTATATTTTTGGGTGTTAATTGAAGTAACCGTTCACGAGTTCAGCCCGCCCTGGCCTCCGGCTCGTAGCTTACGCTTCCAGCCTACGCCTCGGAGAGTGCGACTTATAAGATCATATTACGGCATGTATCAGGTTACCAAATATGGATCTGAATAATTGAGCAACGTAAATTCAGGTCTGGGCCAGGGGGTTCAACGTTCTGGGTTCAGAGATTAAGGACAAAGAAGTCCTTATTTTGGATTAGGCCTGGCGAAGCTGACACTTTTCTGGTAAATACACATCCCAAATGCGGTCCAGGGACGAGAATGGAACCTTTGAGCCCATGAACGCCTTAATTAAAAAAAATCAATCATCAGGAGGCAGGCTTATGAATCTTAAAGACCTGAGAATAAACGGCAAACGACTGCAAAACACATTGGAGGAAATGGCGAAAATCGGCGCGACACCGGGCGGCGGTGTTCAACGGTTGACCCTGACGGACGAAGACAAACAGGCCCGGGATCTTTTCGTCCGCTGGTTAAAGGAGTTGAACCTTGAAGTCACCATTGATGAAATGGGAAATATCTTCGGTCAACGCCCGGGAAAAAACAACGACCTGCCGCCGGTGATGAGCGGATCTCATATCGATTCTCAGCCCAAGGGCGGACGCTTTGACGGCATCTTAGGGGTCATGGGGCCCCTGGAAGTTTTGCGCACGCTTAATGAAAATAATATCGAAACCGAGCGACCCGTTGTCATCGTGGACTGGACCAATGAAGAGGGCTCGCGTTTCGCTCCTGCCATGGTAGCATCCGGTGTGTGGGCGGAAGCGCTGGATAGAGACTGGGTTTACGATCGTACCGATATTAATGGAAACCGATTTGAAGACGAACTGATCCGCATCGGATATAAGGGGCCGGTGCCCTGTAAAAAGCGACCGGTTCACTGCTATTACGAATATCACATCGAACAGGGACCGATCCTGGAGCGAGAGTCAAAGACCATCGGCGCACCCAAGGGTATCCTGTGTCTGCACTGGTACGACATTTACCTGGAAGGAGAAGCCAACCAGGTTGGCCCCACCCCCATGGAAGGCCGGCACGACGCCCTGTGTGCGGCTGCCGAAATGATTTTAAAAGTCAATGAACTCCCGAATCGCATGGGCGGCAACATGGTGGCCACTGTCGGTGAAATTCAAAATTACCCGAATTCCAGAAACATTATCCCGGATAAAGTTCATTTTACCGTGGACATTCGTTCCTGGGATGATGACCATGCAATAAAGGCGTGGGACCTGGTTCGCAAGGACTTTGAGGACGTCGCAGCCCGCAGGGGTTGTCCGATTAAAATCGAAGAAACCTGGCGGGTGGAGCACTCCCCTTTTGATGAAAAAAGGGTACGGCTGGTTCTGAGTGCCGCCGAGGCCCTGGGATATTCCAGTCTCCACATGGTCAGCGGGGCGGGGCATGATGCCAGCTATATGAACCAGATTTGCCCAACCGCGATGGTTTTTATTCCCAGCATCGGCGGCCGCAGTCATGTCGAGGTAGAAAAAAGCCGCTGGGAAGATTGCGAAGCCGGTGCAAATGTGCTGTTGCACGCAATTTTGCAATCAGCTAATGAGAAATCTAATTGACAAAATTGCAATAGATATTATCCTTACCATATGGTAAGGATAATATCTGTTAAGTTGAAAATGACACATCCTGCACGTTGTGGAGCGGGATGTTGCGGTGAATGCAAATAAAGGGAAATGAAATGGATATCAGTACAATTTCTTCCAAAGGCCAAGTTACAATACCTAAAAAAATTAGAGACTTTCTCAATGTTAGAACCTTCGATAAAATTGCGTTTATACCTCTAAAAGATGGTCAGGTATTAATTACGACTAAACAAAACTCAGCGACCTCACTCTTCGGGATGCTTAAGCATAGAAAACCCAAAAAACCTGTATCAATAGAGGAAATGGAAGCCATTATTCGAGTCAGGCGAGCCAAAAGAGGGATGAAATGATCTCTATAGATACTAATGCTCTGGTCCGAATGCTGATTGAAGACGATAAAGATCAGTTTCAAGCGGTTCGGAAGGTCATTAGCCTGGTCGAGAAAAATTCCGGACAAATTCTTCTTCTATCAGAAGTTCTCATGGAAACGATCTGGGTACTGGAATCAATCTATCAGTGCACCAGAGAAGACATTTCCGAATTTTTGGAAAGGCTGACTATCACGCCAACCTTTACCTTTGCCGACCCTGTGGTCATCCGCCGCGCGGTTCACCAATATAAGCAGGGAGGAGATTTTGCAGACTTGATCATCGTAGGTAAAGCCAAAGAAAACCGTGCAAAAAAATTCCTCAGTTTTGACAAAAAGCTGCAAAAAAATTTTCCGGATTACGTTGTTGATAAAATCAGTCTTGCAAACTTATAAAAAAATTTTTAGAATCCCTCAAAAGGCTCCCGTTTCACAAACCTTCCGTGGCCGACCTTACCGACAAACTCCATCTGCTCGCCGTTCCACCGAGCCACTTTTTCCCCACGGGAGTAAACCGCGCTGGGCATCCCGGTAATTTTCACGCCTTCAAACGGGGTATAGTCCACATTCATGTGCAGCTTGCCCTGGGAGATGGTGAAAGTTTGATTCGGATCAAAGACGACGATATCCGCATCCTTGCCCACGGCAATCTCGCCCTTGTTTTTCAGACCGAACATACGCGCCGTACCGGTGGACAATACATCCACCATACGTTCCAGGCTGATGCGGCCTTTGACCACACCCTCGGAATGTAACAACATCGCCAGGGTTTCAATACCGGGAGCGCCGTTGGGAATTTTTTTATAGTCGTCTTTGCCGAACATATCTTTTTTACCCTTAAAATCAAAGGGGCAGTGATCGGTGGCCACCACCTGAATATCGCCGCCTCGCAATCCCGCCCAGAGGGCGTCGTTGCTTTCTTTGGTTCGCAATGGCGGCGACATGACGTATTTGGCACCGTTGAAATCCGGCTCCTTGTAACGTTCATCGTCAAGCAACAAATACTGGGGGCAAGTCTCAGCATAGACATCCACACCGTTATCCCGGGCTTCTTTGACCTTCCACAGTCCCTCCCTGGAGGACAGATGGACGATATAAATACGCGATCCGGTCAATTCCACCATTTTGGCGGCCCGGCCGACGGCCTCTTCTTCGGCAATGTTCGGGCGGCTGACGGCATGATAATAAGGTTCCAGTTTTCCTTCTTTTTCAAGGACTTCATTCATATGCTGAATGATGTGAACATTTTCCGCATGAACCTGAACCAGACCGCCGTATTTTTTTGTCGCATCCAGCAACTTGATCATGGTGGCATCATCGACCCGGAAATCATAGACCATAAATATTTTAAAGCTCGGCGTACCATAGTCCAGGCATGCCTTTTTAACCTCATCGATTACATCCGGTCTGGGGTCCATGACCGCCGGGTGCAAGGAATAATCCACACAGACTTTGCCTTCCGCCAGTGCTTTTTTACGTTCCAGGGCCTCAAACAGGGTTTCTCCCTTTTGCTGTAAATCAAAATCAATGACACAGGTGACACCGCCACAGGCAGCTGCGATGGTGCCGCTCTCATAGTCATCCTGAGCATAGGTTCCCATAAAGGGCATGGAAATATGGGTGTGGGGATCAATCGCCCCCGGAAGAATGTATTTCCCCCTGGCATCGACGACTTCATCGGCCGCATTATCCAGCTTCGTGCCGATTGCCTTGATTGTGCCGCCATCGACAAATACATCGGCCAGGTAACGACCCGTAGCGTTTACGATGGTTCCGCCTTTAAATAATACACTCATTCGGACCCTCCTTTGTAAATGGCTCAATTTTTACATCTTTTTTCAAACTGCCGTCCATCACGGCAGTCTCCCGACGATTCCAATCCCCGGGCATTTCCTTGAAGGAAATCAGTTCGGGAACCGGGCATACAAATTTGCACAGCATACAACTCAAGCATTTGTCCTCAGTCAAATTCGGCCGGCGGGTTTCAGCATCCCAATCAATGGCCTGACCGCCGGCGTCCTTGCATACGATGTAACACTGGCCACAACCGATGCAAAGGTCCATGTCGTATTGGACAATTCCCTGGCGTCCAAGGTCGAAGGCCTCGGTTTCGTACAGGTTTGGCAGTGCTTTACCGACCAGGTCCGAGACTTTGTCAATTCCCCGTTCGGCCATAAAATCGCTGAGACCTTCGATCATATCCTCAACGATACGGTAACCGTAGTGCATAATTCCCGTGGTCACCTGAATTGTGGATGCGCCCAGAACAATATATTCCAGGGCGTCAATCCAGGTCTCGATACCACCGATTCCGGACAGGGGCAGGTCCAGATTCCGGTTCTGGGCCATGGACGCAATGAAATTTAACCCGATGGGCTTGACGGCCGGACCGGAAGTTCCGCTGATAGCTCCCTTGCCGAATACATTGGGTCTGGGAACAAAATCTTCCAGTCCGATCCCGGAAATACCCCTGACCGTATTAATGGCTGAAATGGCATCGGCACCGCCGTTTTTGGCATACATGGCCGGTTCATTCATGTCGGTGATGTTCGGTGTCATTTTGGCCATCACCGGAATGGACACCACCTCTTTAACCGCTTCGGTAAAGCCCTCCAGCAGCTTGAAAGCCTGGCCCACCTTATGGCCGGCGCCCTCGATACACATATGGGGACAGGAAAAATTGAGCTCCAGCATATCGGCCCCGTTGTCCTCAGCCGCTTTGGCAAGATAGACCCATTCATCCAGAAAAAACCCCATGATGCTGGCGATGATAGGATGATCCGGATAATTTTTTTTCAGGTAGAGAAATTCCGTGGGATTATCTTTTAAAGGGCGATCGGAAATCATTTCGACGTTCTGCACCGCCATTTCCCGTTTACCGCCGTAATTTACACAATGCATCCGGGGAGAAGGATGGATGATCGGCAAACGATCGGAATTTAATGTTTTAAAGACCACCCCGCCCCATCCGGCATCAAATGATTTGGCAACCATCTCAGCACTGTTTGAAACCGGAGAAGATGAGAGCAAAAACGGGTTTTGGAACTTTACGCCACAAAAATCTATCGATAAATCGATATTATTGGCCACGATAACGCCTCCTCATAATAAGGTTCAGAGGTTCGGGGTTCAAAGGTTCAAGGTTGGTTTAGAAGTAACCTCTGAACCCTTGAACCTATTCTTTTAGGTATTCCCTGATGGCCCGGGCAGCTGATTTACCGTCCTGAACAGCCTGCACCACGAGAGCCGGGCCCCGTACAATATCTCCACCGGCAAAAATCCCGTCAACCGAGGTTTTCCCCGTTGCCGCATCCGCTTTGATGAGTTTTTGGTCATCAATTTCAACATTGGGGTACCATTGGGGCGAATCCTGGGCGGCAATGTTGCCAATAGCCTCGATCACCACATCCACCTCCATGATCCATTCGGAATCCTCGATCAGTTCAGGCCGTCGGCGGCCCGACTCGTCGGGTTCCCCCAAACGGGTACGAACCAGCTTCAGGCCTGTGAGCCGATTTTGATCATCCGTCACATAATCCAGCGGCTGGTTCAGCAGCAGGAAATGTACCCCGGCCTCTAATGCCTCGATGCGCTCATCGGCTTCGGCCGGCATCTGGGCGTAAGAACGCCGGTAAATCAGATAGACATCTTTGGCATCCAGTCTAACGGCGGACTCGATACAATCCATGGCAACCGACCCGCCACCGATCACTGCCACGGACTTGCCTTGAATTTTCTTTTCCATTTCCCCCAGGCGACCATCACGTAGCGCGGACAAATAGTCCACGGATGAGTATAGATCGGCGATATCCTTTCCCGGTGGTCTAATACTGGCAGCCCCCCAGAGCCCGGGGGCCAGAAACACCGCATCGAAACCGTCCTGCAGCAATTTTTCCGCATCCTGTTTGCCCGTGACGGCAGTATTGCATTGGAAATTTATTCCCAAAGCTTTGATATCTTTCATTTCATTTTCTAAAAAGTTCATATCCAACCTGTAGGACACAACTCCGTAGCGGAGCACCCCGCCCGGTTCAGGTCTGGCTTCAAAAACCGTTACCTGATATCCGTCTTTGGCCAGTTCGGCTGCACAGCTCAATCCAGCCGGTCCGGATCCCACCACGGCAATTTTTTCAGCACGTGCTGCCGGTTTATCAAAGACTTTAAAATCTCTTTCCCATGAATGCTCAATTAAAAACCGTTGGATTTTACCAATCCGGATGGGACTGTCGGCACCCTCGGGCCGATTTTGCGACTTGAACATTGCGCTGCACTTTTCTTCGCACAGCCGAGCCGTGGGGCAGAGCACCCCGCAGGCTCCGCCCAGGATGTTGTTTTCCTTAATGGTGCGAATAGCACCGGTAATGTTTTTAAATCGTAATTTTCGAATAAATTCCGCCGGCTTTGTGTCAGCCGGGCAACCCTCTGAGCAAGGGGCGTCATGGCAGAGCAGGCAGCGATCGGCTTCGGCCATCGCCTGGGGCAGATCAAGCCCTCTGCTCATTTCCCTAAATTTATCGACAGTACTCACGATTATTCCTCCTTTGCTGATGGAATATGGAAACCCGTAGTTTAGGCGTTTCAGGTGCAATTGTCAAATATTAATAATCACCCCAAAGCGCTCGGACAACTTGATGATTTCATAAAAAACTTGACGGCCTTTTCCCATGACAATATAAGAAAGGGCACAGGCGTTTACGGGTTGAAAGGTTTAGGGTTCAACGTTATTTTATAACCTTTGAGCTTTGAACACTGAACAGGGAACCTTTCACTTATAAAATTACGGAAGGAGGATTTATGTCCAGAATCGTTAAATGTGCTCATATCCAGGTCTCCAATGCCAAATATGACGGCACTCCTGCCGAGATCAAAGAGGCCATGATCCGGAAACATATACCGCTCATCGAAGAAGCGGGGGAAAAAGGAGCTCAAATTCTCTGCCTCCAGGAAATTTTTTATGGCCCCTATTTTTGTGCCGAACAGGACACCAAATGGTACAGTACTGCTGAAGCTGTCCCGGGCCCGACCGTCGAACGACTGGCTGAGTATGCTAAAAAATACCGGATGGTGATGGTTATTCCTGTTTATGAAATGGAAATCGCCGGTGTCTATTACAACACGGCAGCCGTCGTGGATGCGGACGGGACCTATCTTGGAAAATTCAGAAAGATTCATATCCCCCACACCTGGCCGGGATTCTGGGAAAAATTTTATTTCAAACCCGGTAATATGGGGTTTCCGGTGTTTGAAACCGCCTATGCCAAAATAGGCATCTATATCTGCTATGACCGCCATTTTCCTGAGTGTGCCCGGGTACTGGCCTTGAGAGGCGCTGAAATTTTGTTTAACCCTTCGGCCACCACAGCCGGTAAATCCCAGTACCTGTGGCAGCTTGAGCAGCCGGCCCAAGCGGTGGCCAATGGTGTTTTTATTGGCGCCAATAACCGCATCGGGCTGGAAAAGCCCTGGGAATTCGGCCGATTTTACGGCTCGAGCTATTTTGTTGATCCGCGGGGAAAAATGCTTGTCAAGGGAAGCGAGGACAAAGATGAGGTTGTAATGGCCGATCTCGATCTGGACGAGATCCGGGAAGTCCGGGATGGCTGGCAGTTTTTCCGGGATTTGCGGCCCGACATGTATGCTGATTTGAGCCGGACGATATCCGGTTGATACGAAAAGGTGGGGGGTCTATTTCGGTTAGATTCTGAAAGTAGCTGGCTAATTGCAGTAATGCGGGGCTTATCTTTGATAAGTTTCTCTACGGTAATCATGGCTTTCTCTTTTCTGGTTTATGGGTTTGCAACCTCAGAAAAGATCGCTGTGATTCCATCAAACACAACCGTTAAGTGTCTGATTTGATCGTGGTAAATTCAAATGTGTTGACAAAATGCCCAATTCACGTAAATTAATTCCAATGCGTTCTGCCCGCTGTTTTTTCTTTGGCCATAGGATACGATTGAAAGGAAACAATGCTCCGATCTCCTGTTAATGTGAAAAGCACCTCGCTCCAAACGACTCTAACCGCTCGCCCCGCCGCAACCCCTTATAGTCAGTTTATGGGTATGTCTAAAGGGGAAAAGATCCTTGTGATGAGGGGGATCACCAAAAGATTTTCCGGCGGTGTGGTTGCCAATGATCAGGTCGATTTCGATATCAATGCTGGCGAAATCCATGCCTTGCTCGGAGAGAATGGTGCCGGCAAGAGCACCTTGATGCATATTCTATCCGGGCTTATCGAGCCGGATGAAGGCGAAATTTATATCGGTGGCGAAAGGGTTTTAATAGGATCTCCCCAGGCAGCTTTCAAGCTGGGAATCGGCATGGTTCATCAGCATCGTAAACTGATTCTCGCGCATACGGTTCTGGAAAATATTATGATTGGGCATCCCCGTACGCCGATCATTTTAAACAAACGCAAGGCCAAAAAGGAGATTTTCGAACTGGCCCAAAGATTTGGATTCAAAATCGACCTCGATGCAAAAGTGTGGCAACTCGATGCCGGCGAAGCCCAGATCGTTGAGATCGTAAAAGCGCTCTATCTTGGAGCCAGAATTCTGATCCTGGACGAACCGACCTCGGCCCTTACCCCACCTGAGACAGAGCAGCTCATGCGCTCCCTGAAACAGATGGTCAATAAAGGTCTTGCGGTCGTTCCGTTTATTACCCACAAGCTGCCCGTTGTTTTGGATATAAGCGATAGGATAACCATTCTCAGAAATGGAAAGGTTGTCGACCATATAGAAACCGAGGCGGCTGATGAAAAGTGGTTGGCTCGAAAAATGGTGGGCAAAGAATGCCTGTTCGATTTGCAAAGAATAGAGGTGGATTTTGGCCAGGAGGTTCTCAAGGTTGTCAATCTATCGGCACTTAATAATAAAGGATTTCAATCTGTTAAGGGTATTTCCTTCTCTATTCGGGAAGGCGAAATATTTGGAATCGCAGGTGTTTCCGGGAATGGTCAATTTGAGTTGGCTGAAGTTCTTATGGGGCTGAGGAAACCCCAAAAGGGTGTCATCTTTTTCCAGGGTAAAGATATCAGTCGGACCTCTATTAAGAATAGATGGGCCATGGGTATCGGATATGTCCCTGCCGAGCGTATTGAAGCGGGATCAGTGGCTGATTTTTCTTTAGGGGACAATATGGCGATAAATCTTTACTTTAATAATAATTTTTGTAAGTGGGGGATTTTGAATTTTAAAAAAATATATCAATGCACCGAGACGTCGATTCGTGAATTCAGCATTAAAACGCCCAACTGCCAAGCAAAAGCCAAGCAAATGTCCGGAGGGAATCTTCAAAAGCTCATTTTAGCCCGCGTTATTTCCTGTAAACCGCGTCTGCTGATAGTCAATTTACCCACACAGGGCCTTGACGTCGGTGCGAGCGAATTTGTTCAGAACAAACTGTTGGAGCTAAAAGGGGAAGGGATTGGGATCCTTCTTATTTCCGAAGATCTTGACGAAATTTTATCGATATCAGACAAAATTGCTCCCATATATGAAGGGGAATTCATGGGTATCCTCAACAGAACGGAAGCGGACAAGCAAAAGGTTGGACAGATGATGGCCGGAATGTTGAGGAGCGCGGCGTGAAAATCGGAAGATACAGACTTGGCATTGAACAACGGATTGTCTTCACTTCGTTCGATGCCATAAAAATAGCAGTTTTTTCGGTGGTTCTGGCCTTTATCTTCTTCAGTTTCTTTTTCTGGCTGGAGGAGATCAGTCCGATTAAGGGATATTTCCAAATGTTTTCATATGCCTTTGGAACCTCAACCGGAATAGAGCTTACGATCCGAAGAATGACCTTTATGCTTCTGGTCACACTGGCATTTATTTTCCCCCATAGAGCCGGGGTCTTGAATATCGGCGCCACCGGTCAGCTTTATGTCGGGATGCTGGCCGCCATTGGAATCGGTCTGGTGGGGAAAAATTTAGATTCTATGATTCTGATTCCACTGATGATCATCGGTGCCATCCTTGGCGGTGGCGCCCTGGCCGTTTTCGTGGCTTACTTGCGGGCAAAGATGAATGTAAATGAAATCGTTGTTGCGTTGATGCTCAACTCAATTATGTTTTACTTCGTCAAATATTTGATTGAGGGGCCTTGGATGGACCCCTCCGGGAGGCCCGAAAGTGCCCAGTTGGTTAAGGCTGCGAGGATTCCGATGATAGCCGGAACATCGGTTCCGTCTACGATTTTTCTGGCGATCGCTATTGCCGTTCTGCTGTACTTTATCCTGGCCAAAACAGGAACCGGCTATGAGATTAGGCTCACCGGGGCCAACCCTGTGGCCGCCAGATACGCGGGAGTCAGTTTTTTAAAAATTGCGCTCATTACCATGTTTATAGGCGGGGCTATTGCGGGAATTGCCGGTGTCCATCAAACC
>JAJRVC010000240.1 GCA_024277475.1 Deltaproteobacteria bacterium | reverse complement strand
AGAATTCTTGACAAGAAATTTTTATTAGATTATTTGTCTTGAAAATTCTTCGTGGCGCTATCTAGCAGCCAATATATTCCTGTATAGAATATTTTACGCCGACACGTTGTATTCATGACGCCCTTAAAGATTAATTCCTTAAAAACCTATTTTAAGACCCCTGCAGGGGTCGTTAAGGCTGTCGATGGCGTGAGTCTCAAAGTAAACGAAGGTGAGGTCTTGGGAATTGTGGGCGAATCAGGATGCGGCAAAAGCGTTCTGGCCCTGTCGATCCTTCGCCTTCTGCCTATACCCCCGGCTTTTTTTGCCGGCGGGGAGATCCTGTTTGAGGGGCGAAATCTGCCTGACCTCTCAGATGAAGATATCCGCGGCATTCGTGGCAACCGGATAAGTATGATTTTTCAGGAACCCATGACGGCCTTAAATCCCGTTTTCACCGTAGGGAATCAATTATCCGAAGTTTTTCGCACCCATCAGAATTTTACATCCGCCGGGGCAATGTCGGCATCTGTTAAAATTCTGGAAAAAGTAGGCGTTCCGGACCCGGAGGACCGGATTAGGGATTATCCTTTTCAGCTTTCCGGCGGCATGCGGCAAAGGGTGATGATCTCCATGGCTTTGGCATGTCGCCCCAGGCTTCTGATTGCCGATGAACCGACAACGGCGCTTGATGTAACCATACAGGCGCAGATCCTGGATCTGATGAAGGGCCTGCAGAATGAGCTGGGCACAGCGATCATTATGATTACACATGATCTTGGGGTTATTGCGGAAACGGCGCACAGGGTTGTCGTTATGTACGCCGGGAAGGTAATGGAAACATCCTCAACCCTGGAACTTTTTGATCATCCGCTGCATCCTTATACAAAGGGACTCATGAGGGCCATTCCGAGTGTCGGCAAAACATCGGGTCAAGATGAACTCTATGAAATCAAGGGGACGGTTCCGAGTCTTCTTGATCTGCCGCCAGGCTGTAAATTCAATTCCCGTTGTGACCGTTCCCAAAAAATATGTACGCAACGAGAGCCGGATCTTCGTGAAGTCTGTCCCGACCACTGGGTGGCGTGCTGGGAGGCAAATCATGCCGGCGTTGCTTGAAGTGCATAGACTGGTCAAACATTTTCCCGTACGGGCAGGGCTGTTCAGTCGTAAAAAAGAATATGTTCATGCCGTGGACGACATCTCTTTCTCGCTGGGGCATAAAGAGACGTTGGGCCTAGTTGGAGAATCCGGTTGCGGAAAGTCAACCGCAGGCCGTACGATTCTTAATCTCATCCGTCCCACTTCGGGCAAGGTCCGGTTTGAAGGGCGCAACGTCTTTACGATGAACCGTAAGGAAAGCAAAGAACACCGGCGGAGAATGCAGATTATATTCCAGGATCCTTTCGGATCGTTAAACCCTCGATTGACGGTGGAACGTATCGTGGAAGAACCGCTTTTAACGCACGGCTTGGGGGACAGGCGTCAACGGCGGGAGAAGGTGGCAGCGGCTTTAAAGGTGGTCGGCCTTTTACCTGAGCATATAAATCTTTTCCCCCACGAGTTTTCAGGCGGACAGCGCCAGCGCATCACCATTGCCCGGGCCTTGATTTCAAATCCCGATCTGATCATCGCGGATGAACCGGTGTCGGCCTTAGACGTTTCGGTGCAGGCACAGATTTTAAACCTTCTCAAGCGTTTGCAAAGAAAACTCAAATTATCTTACATTGTCGTGTCCCATGACCTGGGAGTTATTCGGTATATAAGCCACAAGGTTGCCGTAATGTATTTGGGACAGATAACGGAATTTGCTCCGGTCGGTATGCTGTATGACAACCCGCAGCACCCTTACACCCGGGCGCTTCTGTCTTCGGTTCCGATATCGCACCCGCGATTAAAGCGCAAGCGGATTATTTTGCGTGGAGACGTTCCTTCCGCGCGCAATCCGCCGCCGGGATGCCGCTTTCATCCCAGGTGCCCGGAATGTATGGATGTTTGCAGAAAAGCAAACCCGGCGACACGGCAAGTTGAAGCGGGGCATCTTGTCGCCTGCCATCTTTATCGATAAATGATGGTTGGCTCCTTCCTGATTCGGGAGGGGGAAAACCGTCGGCTTAAACCGGCTTATATTAGAGTCGGTTAACCCACAAAACAAGGAGGATAGTTTCATGAAGCGATCACTTTTATTTTTTGTTCTGGTTCCATTTCTTTGTGTCGTGCTCACAGGTGTTGCCATTGCGAGAGACCCCGACACCTTAATTGTTGTTCAAAAAACAGAACCGGTGGGCCTGGATTTCATGCGGAGTTCACTTGATGACACCATGAGCGTTTGTCGTAATATTCATGGTTTTCTATTTGACCCGCAGGAAGATGCATCGGTTAAACCCGCCCTGGCCAAAACGTGGGAGAAGATTGATGACTTGACGTATAAAATCACTTTGAATAAAGGACTGACATTTCACAACGGCGAACCGATTAATTCAGAAGCCGTTAAGTTTTCCCTTAACCGCGTTTTTGATCCCGAGGTGCAGTGCCCCCATAAAGGGAAACTTTCAGCTTTCAAAGAGGTTAAGGTCATTGACGATCTCACTTTTATCATTAAAACGGAGCAACCTTATGCGCCCGGTCTATATATTCTGGGCATCTATTTACCCATAGTTCCGCCAAAGTACCTGAAGAAAGTGGGAAATGAGGCTTACAATCAAAAGCCCATAGGAAGCGGTCCCTATAAGCTTGTAAAATGGGTGAGAGGCGAATCCGTGATTCTCGAACGGTTTGACAATTTTTATGGTGCTAAACCATATTACAAGACAGTCGTTTTTAAGGGGGTTCCCGAAGAGGCTTCTCGTGTTGCCGCTCTCATAACCGGCGAAGTGGACGTAGTCAGTGGCATTGCCGTTCATCAAAGAAAGAAGGTTATAGACTCCGGAAAGGCATATCTTACGCCCCAAATGGGCATTATGCCCTATATAGGACTGAATACGTACAAACCGCCCTTTGATGATGTCCGCGTCCGCCAGGCGGCTAATTATTCCGTTAACAAGGAACTGATCAACAAAGCGCTCTTTGGCGGCAAGGCTATTCTCTGTGCGGGGCCCATCAGCCCACGGACGTTTGGTGCGGATAAAAGTTTGAAGCCGTATCCCTTTGATCCCAAAAAATCAAAGGAACTTCTAAAAGCGGCCGGTTATCCTGATGGCGTTGAGGTGCGTCTGGCATACCCGACGTATATGTCGCAGATCCAGGAGCAGGCTGAAACCATTGCGGCAAACCTTGCCGAAGGTGGTTTCAAGGTTAAGCTTGAGTCTTTTGAACGGGCGGTTATGTGGCAAAGATACAAGGCCAAGAAACACCAGATGTATATTTACTGGTGGGATGACGCACCGGAGCCTGATCGTTACATGTTCACCCTGTTCAGTTCCAAGAGCCGGGATTACTACTATAAAAATACCACGACCGATGATCTGCTAGACCTTGGCAGGACAATTCTGGACAGAAAGGAAAGGGCGAAAATCTATAATAAAATCGACCGAATCCTGTATGAAGACTGCCCCTGGATTTATCTTTATGTTGTGCCGGATGTTTTCGGCGTTTCCAACAAGGTGGATTACAAGGGCAATCGTGACGGAATTCTCGATATGTGGACGGCCAAAGCGAAAAAATAAATAATGTTGCAAATCAGGGGTCTCCGGCGATTTTGTCGCGGACAAGGCCTGAAATTCTGAACATCCGAGAACCAGAAGAGGGACGGCTTTTCACCCTTCTTCTGGTTCCCATGCACCCGCGTGCGATCCTATCCGGCAGCATTCACACGCAGAGTGTGGGAACAGTATTGGCGGGGTGTGAACGGTTACAATCCGGTTCGGTTTATGTTACGCTATACGCTTAAAAGACTCTGGTACACGGTATATGTCGTTATCGGGATTTCCCTGATAAGCTTTTTCTTTATCCATCTTTCAGGGGATCCGGTGATGCTCATGCTGCCCGGTGATGCGTCCGATCAGGAGATAGAGGCGCTGCGTGAACATCTCGGTTTCAACGACCCCCTTTCCAAACAATTTTTACGGTTCTTTTTCAATGCCGTTCGCGGGGATTTGGGGGATTCTTTGTATTTCCATGTCCCGGTTATGGAACTTGTCCTCGAACGCCTTCCCGCCAGCCTTGAACTTGCGATTGCCGCAATGTTTATTTCCCTGATCGTTGCCGTTCCCCTCGGTATTATTTCTGCGGTGCGGCGGGGTACGCTGCTGGACATGGGGAGCATGTTTGGCGCTCTTTTTGGCCTTTCAATGCCGCATTTCTGGCTGGGGATCATGCTGATGCTTTTCTTTTCCGTATATCTCGGCTGGCTGCCGACTTCCGGGCGCGGGACCTTAGCGCATCTGGTTATGCCGGCGCTTTCACTCGGGCTTCCCCTGATGGCCATGTTTGCGCGTTTGACCCGATCGGTCATGCTGGAAGTTTTAAACCTTGATTACATCCGAACAGCCAGGGCCAAGGGTTTAAAAGAAAGGATCGTCATCTCCAAGCATGCCTTGAAAAATGCCTTGATCCCGCTCGTTACGGTGGCAGGCATGCAATTCAGTGCGCTTCTGGGAGGTACGGTCATTATTGAAACGGTGTTCGCATGGCCCGGACTGGGGCGGCTTGTCGTTCAGGCTATCTTCAGAAGAGATTATCCGCTGGTGCAGGGAATTGTTTTTGTTTTGGCGCTCATTTTTGTTGGAATGAATTTAATAGTTGACATTCTTTATGTTTATCTGGACCCGCAGATAAGTTATACAGAGGATAAATGAACATAGAATCATCCGGCTTAAGGGTTATCATCGACGCGACAGGCCCCCGCTTAAAACTGCTGGCGCAAACATTCAGGGAAGTTGCAAAGCGGCCCAGCGCTCTGGCCGGTGGAATTTTGCTGCTGATTATTTTGCTTACCAGTATTTTTTTTCCTTTTTTTTATTCAACCGATCCACTGGCTCTGAATTTATTGGATCGTTTCACCCCTCCTGCATGGCAGGCTGCCGGTACGCTTACCTATCCACTCGGTACGGATAATCTCGGACGCGACATTCTGGCAAGGATATTATATGGGAGCAGAGTTTCTCTTATGGTCGGATTTACCGCTGTGTTGGTGGCGGAGCTCGTGGGAATCACTCTGGGGCTTATTTCCGGTTATTACGGCGGTAAAACAGATAACTTCATTATGAGAATTGCCGACATATTCAATGCCTATCCTTTCATGCTGTTAACCATTTCCGTTATTGCGGTTCTGGGTCCTTCCACTATAAACCTGATTTTGATACTGGGAATTTCTGACTGGGTTACCTATGCAAGAACGATCCGAGGAAGTGTGTTGTCCCTTAAAAACAAGGAGTTTGTGGAATCCTCCAGAGCGATTGGTACACCCCATGCCGTGATAATCGTCAGGCATATCCTGCCCAATGTCATTTCACCGCTGTTGATTCTGGGCACATTGCGGGTGGGAAGTATTATCATCTGGGAAAGCGGGCTCTCTTTTCTGGGGATGGGTGTTCCGCCGCCGATGCCGACATGGGGGCGAATGCTTGCCGAAGGTCGGGTTTATATCGGCGATGCCTGGTGGCTTGTCAGTCTGCCCGGACTTGCCATAATGGCTACTATTTTATCCGTGAATCTCCTTGGCGACGGATTGAGAGATGCACTTGATCCAAGACTTAGAAATATTTAGGCGGACTGTGAATGAAAAAAGTATTGATATTGGGAGCAGGTTATACCGTTAAACCCATGGTGGATTACTTTATTGACCGATGCAAATACCCGGTCATCCTGGCGACAAGAACGGTTCCCCATGCTAAAAAAGAAATAATTGCAGGGAGACCGCTGGGAACCGCAGTAAGCTGGTCTTTAGATAAAGTCGATGTTCTGGATCGACTGGTACAAAAGGTGGATATCGTAATTGCCATGGTGCCTCGTTTTTGCCATGCGGTGGTTGTGAAATTATGCTTGAAGCATGGCAAAACCATGTTGACGGCTGACTTCATGCATCCTGAAATTTCAGCATTTAACGAACAGGCAGAAGACCAAGATGTCCTTATTCTCACGGAGCTGGGTGAAGATCCCGGTCTTGATAATATGGGTGCGAAACAGATGATCGATGAAATCAGAGCGCAGAAAGGAAAAATTATCAGCTTAACTTCATACGGCGCGGGTCTGCCTTCTTTTGAGCACAATCGTAATCCTTTTGGATACAAATTTTCATGGGACCCGCGGGGGCTTATGCGGTCGGCGGTGACACCGGCCGCATACCTCGTAAAGGGTAAAAGAATTGATGTCACGGCTAAATTTGAGAACACAAAACTGGTTGATATTTACGGAATTGGGACTTTTGAAACCTATCCCAGTAATGACAGCACCCGCTATTTATCCATTTTCGGATTGGGTCAGGATATCTCCATATTCAAAGGATTGTTAAGATTTACCGGCTGGTGTAGCACCATTGCCAGTTTTTTAAAGCTGAAATTAATTGAGAACACGGTTGAGACGGATTTAGAGAATACAACGTACGCCCAATTTATGGCTCGCCTTGCCGGTGTGAATACAACCCGAAATGTTAGAGCGGATGTTGCAAACTTTTTAAAAATAGATGTCCGTGACGATATCATTAAAAGAATGGATTGGCTGGGGATTTTCGATCCGGTTCAAATACCTTTGAAAAAGGGTACTAATTCCGACGTTCTTGTCGATTTAATGCTAACAAAAATGTCCTATGCGCCGCATGAAAAAGATATGATCATTGTTCATAACGAAATTGTTGCCGAATTTCCTGACCGCAAAGAAAAAATTATATCCAGCATGTTGGTTGAAGGCACGCCGGGAGGATATTCGGCAATGGCCGGTGCTGTCGCACTGCCGGTTGCTATTGCCGCAAGACTTGTTCTTGAGGGTAAAGTCACAAGGCATGGGGTATGTACGCCTACGACACCTGATTTGTACCAACCCATACTGGAAGAAATAAGTACGTTTGGTTTCTCATTTAAAAGGGATACAATCCCTTTTAAATGATTTCCCGCGCAAATAGAGTTTCAGCTCATCGCGTTTTTCGATCACAAGTCTGCCGGAATCCAATATGCGCTTTTAATGAATCCAAAGTCACCTGTTTTAAATTTCAGGTTGCAGGTTTAGATGGCGCAGGACGAGATGCACGCCGCCCTGGATCGTGGACAATGTGCAGCAATAAGCAATAACAGAAAGAAATAAGAAATATTTGGAGGTGTTTTATGAAGGTGCTGTTGCTGGGAATGGGCATGCAGGGAAAAGCCGTCGCCCATGATTTGGAACATAGTTCCGTAGTCGATGAAATTCTTGCCTTTGACATAGAGACCGATCTGTTGAAAAAATATATAAAGGCGAAGGGCTTACACAAAACGGTGCTGAAACAGCTTAACGCAATAAATGAGACGGGTTTAACGAAAACCATAGAGCAGTCAGGGGCTGATATCGTTATCTCCATGCTGCCGGCGCAGTTCGGATACGGAGTTGCCACAGCCGCCTTAAACGCCGGCGTCCACTTTGTATCTTCCAGCTATACGGGACAAATCGCCGAACTCGATTCGGCTGCCAGAAAAAGAGGAATTATCATACTGCCTGAAATGGGCATGGATCCCGGCATCGATCTTGTTCTGGGCCGTCTTGCGGTTGATGAACTGGACCCGGTTGTAGGACTGTACTCTTACGGAGCGGGCATACCGGAACCGGCCTGCGCGGATGACAATCCCTTAAGATATAAGATTTCATGGACTTTTGAAGGGGTCCTCAAGGCTTACCTAAGAGATGCGGTTATCCTGAAAGAGGGTATGCGCATCGATATCCCTGGAGACCGGATTTTCCGGCAGGAAAATGTGCACCGGATGGAGATTCCAGGTCTTGGGCATTTGGAAGCTTATCCTAACGGGGATGCCGTACAATTCATCCGGATGTTCGGACTGGAAAAGGATATCCGTCATATGGCCCGCTTTGCCCTGCGCTGGCCGGGACACTGCAGGTTCTGGGGTACAATGGCAGAACTCGGCCTGCTGGATGATACCTCCTGCGATCCTGAGAATATTCCTTTTTCTCCGAGACAGTTTTTAGTCGCTATGCTCTCTCCCAGACTAAAGTACGGCGATGACGAGAGAGACCTTGCTATTATCAGGGTTCAGGCCTGGGGGAAAAGAAACGGACGGGGAAAACTGGTCACTTATGAGGTCACGGATCGGCGGGACCTTGAAACGGGATTGTTTGCCATGAACCGTACCGTGGGGTTCACAGCCAGTATCGGTGCCCAGATGATCCTGACAGGGGAAATTGCGACTCCCGGAGTACTATCTCCGGTAAAAGATGTTCCGCCGGAACCTTTTCTTGGGGAACTTGAGAGGCGGGGCATAAAAGTCGCCAACCGGATTGAGACTGTGGACCCGTATGAATACAGGCCGGATCTCTTGTCCGGAACAGATTAGGAGCTAAAAAAACACTTGAAAGCGATTGTACTTGGAATAGGCCTGCAGGGTAAAGCGGTCATTCACGATCTCGAACAAAGTGAACTGATAAGCGAAATAATTGCAGCTGATATTGATATTTCCCACACAACTCAGTATCTCAACCGAAGGGGCTATTCTAAAACACGAGCCCTAAAACTGGATGTCGTACAAGAACAGGATCTGGCAAAGACGTTTACCGGTATGGATATCCGGGTGGTCGTCTGTATGCTGCCGATAGAGCTTGCACTGATCGTCGCCAGGGCTGCTTTAGAAGCCGGAATTCCCTTTGTAAGCTCCAACTACACATACAAGCTTAAGGAGTTGGATGCATTGGCGGAAGAGCGGGGGGGAATCATTCTTCCGGAGATGGGCCTCGATCCGGGAATCGACCTTGTCATGGGCAGATTGGCCGTGGAAAAGCTGGATGAGGTTCATGGTCTTTACTCTTATGGTGGCGGTATACCTGCGCCCGAATGCGCCGCTGATAGTCCCATCAAATATAAAATTTCGTGGATTTTCGATCGGGTTCTGGCCGTGTATACGCGTGAGGCGCGACTCATCAAGAATGGGAAACTGTTTGTTGTGCCAGGGAATGAAATATTCCTTCCAGAGAATATTCATGAGATAGAGTTTGCCGGGATCGGTTCGATTGAAGCCTATCCGAACGGTGATGCAGAAAGGTATGTTGAGATATTCGATCTGGGCCGGGCCTTGGTTGAAATGGGGCGCTTTGCCCTCAGATGGCCCGGGCACTGCAGGTTCTGGCGCAAAATGGTGGCGCTCGGATTGCTTGATGATACTCCGGTTAAAATCGGCAACGTGGCAATTTCGCCCCGCTCCTTTTTGATCCGGTCTTTGACGCCCAGGCTCCAGTATAGCAAAGATGAACGCGACCTTGCCCTGTTGCGGGTTGAGGCCTGGGGCCTCAAGAACGGCAGGAACGTGAAAGTGACTTATGATCTGATCGATTACCGCGACCTTGAAAGCGGGTTTTTCGCCATGAACCGCACTGTGGGGTTTACATCCAGCATCGGCGCTCAAATGATCCTTTCCGGCCGGATAACCCAGGCAGGTGTACTGTCGCCGGCCTGTCATGTCCCACCGCAGGCGTTCATTCATGAGTTGGAAGCAAGGGGTATGCATATCGATTATAAAATAGAAGAATATACTCATGGAGAAAATCGATAAAGTTATCCAGGAAGATCTTATTCAAAAAAATGTGGGTATCAAGATCAGGGAGCTTCGTAAAGCCGAAAAGATGAATGCAATCGATCTTGCATCGAAAGCCGGCATATCCCAGGGCCAGCTTTCCAAAATTGAAACCGGCAAGGCCAATGTGTCAATAAAAAATCTTGCCAGGCTATGCCGTATACTGGACCGGCCATTGAACTGCCTTTTTCAGACGGAAGATAAATCAACTGCCGTACGCCACAGGATCATCGCGGTGGCAGGCCTTGAAAATCAGGGTTTGCACTGGTTCGCACAGGAGGTTGACAGCAATACCAGCGGAGCCGTGGCTCTTAATTCTCTCGGACCACTTCAGTTCGGCCCTGCTGTTGATCAGATCGATCTGATTTTCGAAGGAAGCGTCGATCTATTTATTGAAAATCTGGTTCAATTTTACGGAATCGCACCGGCCCTCAAGCAGCTTTCGCTGCCTTACTGTTTCAGAGACGAACAGCACCGGCAGGCATTTCTGGCGAGTCCCTATTTCAGGGAAAACGTCACGGATGTATTGCTGCAGAAAGGAATCAGGTTGTTAAACCCGAACTGGAACTGGATAAGAGGGCTTGAGTGGGTGCTTGTGTCACGCCGACCCATATGCACACCTGATGACGTTAAGGGCTTGAAAGTGAGAATATTCGATTGTGAACATCTTCGCATTTTTTGGGAGGAGATGGGAGCCATTCCAGTTGCGGTTCCATGGTCAAAAGTTCGTAAGGCCATCGCATCCGGCCAAGTGGATGTAGTGCCGACCTCAAAGGCTTTTGTATACAACAACGGGTTTTGCATTCATGCTAAATATGTAACGATCCTTGGAGACATTCCTGCGATTATGGGAGTTTTTATAACAGAAACAAAATACAGCTCATTTTCATCTGAGATTCAACACGCTTTGGAAAAGGCCTGCGACAGTGCCGGGAACATTTTTTCTTTAAACCTCTACCATATCGAAAGAAAGAATGAGCGTCTCAACATGAGTCGATATAAGGCCGCATATCTCAAGGTGGATCTATCGCCTTGGTGGCTTGCGGTTTCAAGGGTACGAAAAAAAATGGCTGATCAGGACACTCTTTCGCAACAAGCCTTGATAGAAATAGAAAAGGTCTAATGACCGGTCTTCTTTGCAAATGAAAAATAGCAAAAACACAACCGCCTTGTTGCTGGCCGGGTTCGCCTGTGAGCTCGAACCGGATAATATCCCGGATTCTGCATACGAGGCAGCGAAAAAATGCATTCTTGATCTCGTGGCGGCCTCTGCCGCCGGCTCCCGCTCCCCTGCAGCAATGGCCGTTCTGGATATGTCGGAACGGCTTTTTTCGTCCGGCCGTTCCGCTGTATGGTTTTCGGGAAAAACTTTTAGCGCCCCTGGAGCCGCTTATGTAAACAGCACTTTTGCAAGCGCACTGGACCTGGATGACGGTCATAGAGAGGCCATGGGGCATCCCGGAGCTTCGATCATTCCCGCCGCGCTTGCTGTGGCCCAGGAGACAACCACCACTGGTAGGGAACTTTTGGCAGCCCTCATAATCGGCTACGAGGTTGCGATAAGAATTGCTGCGGCGCGCGATCATCCCGCCTTAGACACCCTTGCATCGGGAAGATGGTGTGCTTACGGTGCAGCTGCAGCAGGGGGGCGGCTGCGCCATATGTCGCCTAAAATACTTGCTGAAGCATTTGCCGTAGCCGGCGTTCATGCGCCGGGATTGTCCGCCGCAGGCTACAGTCAGGTTATGGGAAACAGCGCCAAAGAGGGGATACCCTGGGCGACATTGACAGGCCTTTCAGCTCTTTGGCTGGCTGACAATGGCTTCACCGGTCCAACAGACATTTTAGACCATGCGGACTATTATGATTCCAATAAAATAATTTCAGGCCTGGGCAATCGTTTTGCCGTTGAAAAGGTATATTTTAAACCTTATGCATGCTGCCGTTGGATACACAGCGCCATTGACGCATTTTTCCTCACAATGGCAGAAAACAGTCTGAACGCAGATATGATCGGCAATATCGAAGTTCACACATTTGAAAGAGCGTTGCGGCTCAATAACTACCCTGTCCCGAATTCCCTGGAGGATGCCCAATACAGCATTCCCTTCTGCTTGGCCGTGGCCGCGATCGAGGGAAAGGATGGGCTTTTGCCGCTAACCCCCAGTTTGCTTTCACGCAAAGATATCGTTTCTTTTGCCAATATGATTCAGTTGTATCCGGACCCGGAGTTGGCCCGGCTTTTTCCAGCCATGGTACCTGCCAGGGTAATTGTCCACACGAAAAAGGGGGTATTTGAAAAACTGGTAAAAACTCCCAAGGGCGATCGATCCAACCCAATGAATTTTTCGGAAATTGAAAACAAGCTTCGGCGTCTGTCCCGGCAAAATCGACCCGCTAATTTTCCGGGCAAGATCATGAGCGTAGTAAACAACCTGGAAAACAGCGATACCGATGCGCTGACAGCGGTGCTGAAAAAATAAAAGGAAATTTTTAAATTTGGCAATTTATTGATTTGTTCCTGGATTTGATGAAATTGTTTCTTCAAATTACGACTTGATTATAGTTGACAATCTCGTAAAAAGTTAAAATTATTGAATTAAAATCTTATAACCCATTGCAATTATTAAGTTTAAAATTTTATTTTTGTGTTTTTTGTGCCTTTTTGCGGCCACATCATAGTTTAGGGCCGCATAAACTCGTTTAGATTAGTTGAAGTGTTTAATAGAAAAATCTTGAAGGGCGTAGAGTCTTAGGTTACAGTCGTTTATGATCAAGATGTGAGAATTTAGGTGGAAATAGGGATATTAGCGAAAGCAATTTAGCAACGCACCGGCTTTAGAATCATCTTGTTATGCAAGGGGATTGTGATGACAATAAATAGGCTTGATCCGCAAATAAAAGCATTTTTACAACAGATGGAACAGGAGGGTGTACCACCTGTGAATACGCTGACACCGGCACAAGCCAGAGAGAGCAAAAACCCTATGTTTGTCAAATCAGGTGGACAGCCGGAGTCCTTGGCAAATGTTGAAAATTTCCATATCCCGGGTTCGGCGGGGCAGATCCCGCTACGTGTTTATACACCGACAGGCCGCGCTCCTTTTCCAATACTCGTATATTTTCACGGTGGCGGCTGGGTGATCGGCAATCTGGATACCCACGATAGTATCTGCCGGTCCTTAGCAAACAGGGCATCTTGCATTGTAATCGCTGTTGACTACCGGTTGGCACCGGAGCATAGATTCCCGGCCGCGGTTGAAGATGCATATACAGCCATCTGTTGGGCGTCATCCAACGCCCATCGTATCGATGGTGATCCGGCTCGAATTGCAGCGGGTGGTGACAGTGCCGGAGGTAACCTGGCTGCGGTTGTGTCCCTGATGGCACGCGATAAGGGCATGCCTTCCGTGATTTATCAGGTGCTCATCTATCCCGTGACCGATCTTTCTGCTTTTGACACTGCTTCGTATCACCAGCACGGGCAAGGCTATATGCTGACAAAAGACGGCATGGACTATTATCGTGATCACTATATAGAGTATGAAGAGCAATTGAAAAACCCCTATGCGTCTCCATTGCTGGCTCAAGAGATAGGCGGCTTGCCGCCGGCTCTGATACTGACCGCAGAGTTTGATGTGTTAACAGATGAGGCCCTGGCTTATGCCAAGCGCTTGAAGGAGGCCGGCGTGCATGTTACCTGCAAATGCTTTGACGGTATGATCCACGGGTTTTGCTGCCTGGGCGGTATGATTGACCGGGCTTCAGATGCAATGAATGAAATCGCGGCCGCACTGCGTTTAGCCTTTGCTAAATAAGTTTGCCGAGCAAAGCGGGTTACGCGGAGCCAAAAGATCTATCTGTAGGTGAAAACCATTTTTAAAGACCGGCTTTACGGTAAGCATCCTCAACCAGTTGCAAGGTCTCAAGGTTGTCGAGGCGGTCGGTTTCAAACGGATGTCCGCTTCGTAACGCCTCGACAAAATGGGCGATGGCATTATCGTAAGACTTCTGGTATGCATTGGTTAGATCGAAGCGTAGGGTCTCTTCACCCTTGCCGGTCAAGTGTAATTGGTCGCCTTCAAAAATAATACTGGCCCGCTCTCCAATTAATTCCAGGCGGTCCTGCGATAGCGGGGGGAATCCGGCCGCCGACATATTACCGCTAACTGTTCCAAACGCACCGTTTTCGGTTTTCAATACAATCAGGGCCATGTCTTCACCGGCTATCCTGGAACTGATCTGCTGTGTGCGGCAGTCAACTACTTGCACCTTGCCCATCAGGTATCGGATCGTGTCCAGATGGTGGATGAGCAGCTCGAATATGATCAAACGCGGCAACCGGGCCATGAAAGGCTGTCGTTTCAGCGCCGGCGGTGTTACCCGCGGGTTTCCGGACACGAAGCCGGAGTTATGGGTTGCCAGCCGGAATTCCCGTATGAATCCGGCCCGGCCCTGGGCGATCCATTTTGACGTCTGCCGGTACTGAGGCCGAAAGCGCCAGTTTTCGTGAACCATGAACCGCACCCGATTTCCTATTTCGTTGACCAACATCCGGGCATCGTCTATGACGGGTGTCATGGGTTTTTGGCAGAGGATGTGTATGCCGCGATCGGCGGCCATGCGCGCATACTCGGCATGTTTTTCCACAGCCACGGCGATGTCAAGGGCGTCGGGTTTTTCCTGGTCCAGCATATCCTCAAGATCACGGTAAGTCTTCCGGATTCCGAATTCGGATGCCCGCCGACGAGCCTTTTCAGCGGTCCGATTCTGGATCGCGACCACCTCTGCCCCGGGCTCACGTGACCATGCAATAAGATGATGGCGGGTTACCATCCCGGCACCGGCCAGCGCTACCCGGATAGGATCGTTTAACATATTTGACACTCCATTACGTGTAACACGGCAATAGGACTTCAAGCCGTGTTGGTTGTTTGTCTGAAATCGGATTACAGCACAACCTGATTTCTCAATTCCTGCCCGCTGTAAAACCGGTCGATGTTTTCGAAAATGGCTTTCATTTTTGTCTGAAATGCATCGCGGGTGCCGCCGGAAATGTGGGGGCTGACCACCACATTGGGGAGCGCCAAAAGCGGGTTGTCAGGTCTTGGCGGCTCGACCTCAAACACGTCAAGTCCGGCACCGCCCAGATGGCCGCTTTTCAACCCTTCATAGAGTGCGGCCTCATCCACCAGCATTCCCCGGGCCGTATTGATGATAACGGCATCCGGTTTCATGCGCGCGATCACGGCGGCATTAATCAGATGCCGAACCTGCGGCGAGGACGGGATGTGTAATGAAACAATCTCCGCTTGTTCGATCACCTCGTCAAAGGTTGCAAAGCGAAGACCAAGCTTACCAGCTCGTTGTTGGCCGAGGGGGTCGACTATATCGTGGTAGATCCCCCCGGCACCGAAAGCCTGGGTCAGAGCGGCGGTTGCCTGCCCGATGCGGCCCATGCCGATGTAGCCGATCATCCGTCCTTTTAGGTTGCGCGACACGGCTCGTAAAGAGTTGATGTGCCAACGCCCCTGCCGCAGTTCACTGTCGGCGAAGGTCAGGCGGCGCAAGACTGCGAGCATCAAAAAAATGGCCATTTCAGCAACAGGCGTTGTGGTGCCTTGCGGGGTCAATGCCAGCGGCAGTCCCCTTTGCCGGAGGGCTTCGACATCGACCGTATCCTGGTAGCCGACACCCTGGTGGTGAACAAGTTCCAGTCGCCCGGCGGCTTCGATATGCGGCCGTGTCAAAGGGGTGGCGGCTACGATGACGATTCGGGCGGCGGCGATTTTTTGTAAACGCTCTTTTTCATCGTCACTGTCAAGGGTCACCAGTTCAAAACCGGACGGCATGACTTCACGAATCATGTCATAGACGTCATCTTGCGCCCAGCTGTTATAATAGATTTTGCGTTTTTGCTCTGTTGCCATGTAATTCCCCTTCCTATTCAAGGTACCGAACGCGTTTTGAGGTTAGGACCTCTTTAACCCAGTCGGGCATGGTCATCCCTTCGGCAATACGCGCCTCGATTCCGCGTTCCTTTTCCTTCACCGCCTCAATCGCAGCCAGGGCCGCCTGGATTTTTTCCTGGGGAAGCACCGCCACTCCATCGCGGTCGCCGACGATTAGATCGCCGGAGCGGATAACGGCACCTCCAATACTGATTTCTAATCCCACGGAGCCGGGTCCGTTTTTCTGGGGTGAATTGGCTGTCAGGCCCCGAGCGCATACCGGCAGCCCAACCTTGCTGAGGCCGACAACATCGCGAACCATCCCGTCGGTAACCACTGCGGCGATTCCGATGTTCTTGAACATCCCGGCAATCAGATCTCCAATGACGGCTGATCCGGTCCAGTCCCCGTTGGAAATAACGAGCACGTCGCCGGGCTGTAACACATCCATCGCAACATAAGGCGCCAGGTTGTCATCGGGTACAGTTTTAACGGTTACCGCCGGACCCGCGAAGGCGGGAAAATTAAACATCGGTTTAATTCCGTAGTCCAGCGCCCCGCGCCGGCCCTGGATATCCACTACATAACCGGTCGGTATCCCGGCCAACTTCTGTATGATGTCCGGTGCCGGGCGGGTGAATTTCCTACTGATTGTAATTGCTGCGTCGTTTGGCATTGTTTACCATCCTTAATTGAGTTTTGTTTATATTTGGAGTTAATCTCTCCGGCATTTGATGACTCCGGTGGACTCCGGATCGAACAAGTACACTTTATCAGTATCAATGTGAATAGGAAGGGTGTCTCCCACGCGGGCAACGGTGTCCCGGTCGAGGCGGGCCCGCATAAAATCATCTGCTCCTTCAAGGGCCAGGATCAGCAGGGTTTCCGCTCCGAGCGCTTCGACGGCCTCGACTCTGGTTGAAAAAGAGGTTGTTTGTTTGCGGGATAACTCCGGCGAACTCTCATGGAGATCTTCAGGTCTGATTCCGAAAATGACCGTACGGTCGATATAGCGGGCCAGTTTTGATGGGTCCAGAACAGGAAGCGGAAGAAAATGGTCCCCGAACCGAACAGCGACGTTTTGACCGGCGATCTCCAACCGGGCTGAGAGCAAATTCATTGGCGGGTTGCCCAGAAATTTTGCGACGAACGTGTCGGCCGGTTCCCGGTAAACCTTAAGCGGTTCACCTACTTGAACCAATTTCCCGCTGTTGATGATGCAAATCCGCCGGCCCATGGTCATAGCCTCCACCTGGTCATGGGTGACGTAAATCATGGTGGCACCGAGACGCTGGTGCAGCTTGACCAGTTCGTTTCGTGTGCTCACGCGCAAGGCCGCATCCAAGTTCGATAAGGGTTCATCAAACAAAAAAACCTTGGGGTCGCGTACAATGGCACGTCCCAAAGCGACGCGTTGACGTTGGCCGCCGGACAGGGCGTGGGGTTTGCGGCTGAGAAACCGGGTCAACCCCAGCAGTTCCGCCTCCTTGCCGATACGATTGGCGATTTCTTCTTTGGCGACTGCGCGCCGGCGCAGACCAAACCCCAGGTTACCCTCCACCGTCATATGCGGGTAGAGGGCATAGGATTGGAATACCATGGCAATGTCCCGGTCCTTGGCCGGAACGGTATTCATGACCTGATCGTCAATGCGAAGTGTGCCGGAAGTGATCGATTCCAGACCGGCGATCATCCTGAGGACAGTGGATTTGCCACAACCCGATGGCCCTAAAAGCACCATGAATTCACCATCGGCGACCGTAAGATTAAAATTCTCCACCGCCAGTTCATGGGCGCCGGGATAGCGTTTGCTGACACTTTCCAACTGAACAATTGCCATGGATTTTTCCTGTTACAATTATAGGGCTAATCAAGTTCCATCATTTTACTGCCCCAGCAGTCATGCCTTTGATCATTTTCTCGGAAAAGAAAATGTAGATCAGGATGACGGGGATCACGGATATCATCACACCCGTTGCAATCATCCCGACGTCCTCCAAGCGGTCGCCGTAAAATTTCTGGATTCCCAGGGGCAGGGTACGCTTCTCATCACTGGCAATTAACACAACTGCGAACAAGAACTCGTTCCAGATATAAATAAAGTTTAAAATAACCGTGGTGGCAATGGCCGGCAGACCGATGGGCAGGGTCAGGCGCCAATAGATCTCGAAGTTCGAATAGCCGTCCATTTTGGCCGCATCAAAAAGATCCTGGGGCAGTCGTGAGAAGAATCCTTCCAAAATGTAAACCGTCAGCGGCAACTGCAGGGCTATATATACTAGGACAAGACCGTAACGGGTATCGAACAGGCCGTATTCCACCAGCACCTGAAACAGTGAAATCATTACGATTTGAGGCGGAAAGATCAGCGTGCTGAAGATGGTGAACAGGACCAGTCGATTGCCGGGAAAACGGTACCGCGCCAGACAGTGGGCCGCCATGCTGCCGATGAGTGTCACTCCCAGCACGGCGGTACCGGTCACCATCATACTGTTCCAGAAATAGACATTATAATTTGACTGACTCCAGGCTGTGACAAATTTTTCCCAGTGAAAGACTGAGGGAAAGGCATATGGATTTTCGCTGATTTCCGGGGTGGTGCGCAGCGACATCAGGCTGACCCATATAAACGGCCCGGCCGCATAAGCGGTGTATCCCGAGAGCACAATCATCAGCAACGCCTGTTTCCATCTGCGCAAAATTAAATTCATCGATCAGTACTCCAGCCGGTCACGCTGTCGCAGCAGGGTGTTGAGGGCCAGCACGAAGATTAGGACCACAACGAACCATACCGTGGCGATGGTTGACGGATAGCCGAGGTCGAAGGTGTTCCAGTCAAAAGCGCGCTTGTAAACATAGGTGGCCACGGTTTCCGTTGACCACAGGGGCCCGCCGCCGGTCATGATCCATACCAGGTCAAAGATACGCATCTTGCCTATAAAAGAGAGGATCAGCAGGTTGAGCAATGTGGGCCGGATCATGGGAATGATCACAAAAAACAGTTTCTTGAACCAGCCGCAGTTGTCCAGCTCCGCTGCCTCCAGGACCTCTGACGGCAGCGCCGAAACAGCCGCCAGTGAGACCACCATATTAAACCCCGCCCACATCCAGGTTTGGGTAAACATGAGCGACCACAGGGCGGTCTTGGGGTCACCCAGCCAGGTGTGCGCCAGGTCATCAAGGCCGACCCATCGCAACAACCCGTTTAAGATTCCCCAGTCGTAATTATAAATCCACATCCAGATAATGCCGACCACGACATAGGAGAGCAGAACCGGCGTAAACCACAGTACCCTGAAGATACGCGCAAAGGGCACCTTGGCATACAAACAAAGTGCCAGCAGAAGCCCGATGCCTACTTCTATGCACGGCTGGACGGTCGCCCAGATCATGGTATTCTTGACAGCCGTAAAGAATGTCAGATCCCGCGAGAACAGATCGATGAAATTGGCCAGACCGACGAATTCCGTGATGCCCCCGGGTTTTATGCGGTGGAAACTGTTGTAAAAGGTGCGCAGCACCGGGAATGCCGTAAATCCCACGTACATCACCAGTGCCGGCGCTAAAAATACCATAATGGTGTTCCAGCGGCAATGCAGCGGATCCAGGCGCAGCCGGTTTCTCCACTTCTGCCACAGGGGCTCTTCTGCTCGAGCCGGCACCCTATCGGTCATAGTTGACATGTATCAGGCATCCACAAAGGGCTCAATAGGAATACAAGGAATGCGGGGTGGGAAACAAAGCGCATCGGCAGTTTGTCTTCCACTCACATTCCCGGAATTCATTAAAGTCGGCTTCACGCACGATCTTACGGTTTGTAGCAGGCGGCGTCCATCTGGGCGGCGGCATCCTTTACCGAGATGAGACCCGCCGGAAAGGCTACATTCATGACCTGTATGAGTGAATCCTTGCACTGTCCCTGGGCAAGCTGTAAAGGAATACCGACAAACACCTCGGTGTTCCGATTGCGTTCGCTTAGCTCCTCAAAGTACGGTTTGTACTTGCCGGTGATTTTTGATGTGTCACCTTTCACACCGCACTGGACCAGTGTTTCCGTAAGCCATTTGGTTCCCATTTCGGGTGTGGCCATTTCGTTCAGCAGTCCGGCCGCCAGCTTGGGGTGTTTGGTGGCTGCGTTGATCGCGTAGCTACCGCCGATGGCTGCGGTCTTGCAATTGGAGCAGGCGGCGCCGTCCGGGTCCGGAAACTGCATGATGCCGAGGGGGAAATCTTCAGGCTGACCACCTTTTTCCGGGGGGTTGAAAGCGCGGCTTGAGTACCAGCTTCCCATGGCGAGCATCAGCGCGCCGGGCTTCAGGTAAAAATAGCGGTGCGACTCACCTAGTTTTACAGTGGCAAAACTTTTTGGATACAGTCCGTCATCAATAAGATTCTTGACCCAGTTCAGAGTTTCGATTACGCGGGGGTCCTTGTAAGAAAGTTTGCCCGTCAGAAGCTTTTTGTAGTCTTTACTGCCAAGCTTTTTAAGCAGTAACTCATAAGTCACATAGTGACCCGGATACGGACGGTCACCCACGCCCTGGGCCAACGGGGTAATGCCGGACGCCCGTGCCTTTTTGACTAGAGCGGTGAATTCGGACTGATCAAACTGGCCGTTGGCGGGAAGCTTGAAACCGAGTTTATTGAGCAAAATTTTATTGTAATAGAGTTCCACCGTGTACGCTTCCAGTGGAAAGCCATAGGTCTTGCCGTTGAATATCCAGGCTTTACGCGCCCAGGGTTCAACGTTTTTCCAGTTGATCAGGTCGTCCAGGGGCAGCAGGAAGTTGTTGTCGATGTATTCGGTCTGATTCAACTCGGCATAAAATATGTCCGGCGCTTTGCCGGCCATTAAGGCCACCTTCAAAGCCGAATATAGGGCTTTTTTCTGGTACCAGGTGATTTTGACCTTGACCCCCGGATTTTTGGCTTCAAAATTCCTGGCGGCAGTTTCGACAAAATTTACCTTTGTCTCATGGTCGGCCCAATGGCTCCAAAGGGTGACGGTTTCCTCCGCAGTTGCCGGCGTCGTTATGACTAATGCGGTGATGATGAACCCAATGAGTAGTGTCAAAAATACGGTTTTTTTACCTAACATGATACCCTCCTTTTTGTGTTTCGGCCGTTTACAGGCCAATTGGTTCCTAAATCATCATTTGTCAAAATTATGTTTGACCTCATCATCCAGGTATTGCTTCCCTGCGAAACCAGGCTCTGATTGGCCCGCTAAATATTGTCATTTTCCTGGTATTGCTGTTTGATGTTGATATCAAAGTGCTCTTCCATCAGATGGATGGCCCGTTGCGAATTTCGCTCCTCAATGGCCTTAACGATGTCGGCATGCCACTCAAGCATCTGATCGATACGAACCCGGTCTTGATTTAAATAAGCGCTACGCATATTTACCCAGAGAGGCTGCATGTTAATTTTGATCAGTTCATCCAGGACCGACACAATGGCAGCACTTTTTGTGGCCCGGGCGATGGCCAAATGAAACTCCTGACCGAGGAGTATAAAATCTTTATATTGACCGGTGCGTCCTTTTTCATATTTCTTTTCCCAGGCGTCTTTTATTTTCCGGATGTCATCCCCGGTGGCTTTTTTAACTGCCAGATAGACGATACCAATTTCCAGGGCTTTGCGGGCTTCCAACACCTCAAGGGGGCTGTCGCTGGCCTCGAGCATGTTGAGGGCCCGAGCCATAAGATCATCAAAACCGCAAGGCTCAGCCACATAACTGCCGTCGCCCGGGCGACTTTCCAGGATGCCCACGATCTGCAGCGCACTGATCGCTTCTCTCACCGACGGCCGGCCCACCCCCATCTGTTCCGCCAAAGTCCGTTCCGGGGGTAATTTGGAGCCGGTATCATACTGGCCGGATTTTATCATTTTGAGAATCTGATCTGCGATGATGGAACTTTTTCTTTTGAATTTTACCTGTTGGACTTTTTCAAATTCCATGATTCGAGCCCCTTATTGGCTTTTCAACTTGCTCTGGCAAATAAAACAAGCAACACAATAATTACCAGGCTTACCAGAGTTGCCGGTAAGACCAATAGAATCATGGAGTAATGTGATTGTCAAGAAAAAAATGATAAGAAAGGAATGTACAGATATCCATTACCGAAAAAATCATCACAAAGGTCTGAGATTAAATAGTGGTGCCGGCGTTTCCCACAGCACAGCTTTTTGTTGATTTTGTTTTGTATTTTTAACCGTAAAGCAAGGTGGTTGTCAGGGATTATTGCAAAGATTGCCAGCTTGACCGGCAAGACCAATGTGTGCGGATATGCTAAACATGTCAATATTAAATACGAGGTTTTTTTCAGTAATGAAGGGTGTAGGCGCAGGGGACATCCATAAACAAGTAAACAACTCAACCCGCGAGACTATAGTTGTTTTTTTCAGCGATTCTCATTAGACATTAGATGGCTGGTTTAAAATAATTCCACAAAAACCGTCCAGCCAGGACACTAAAAGAAACGGTAAACAGGATAATCAAAGGGTAGGGCCCATAAATCGCGGCACTGCTGCCTGTTATCGAAGTTATGTAACACCCGCCACCGCTACCGCCGCCATCTGAAGTTTGCGGCTTTTTCGACTCGGAAAACGTGTTGTAAAATGAGGCTGTCTGCCCATAGCTGGTGCCGACGCTATTGGAGGCAACAATTCTGTAGTGATATGTCGTTTCCGGGTCAAGTCCTTCCACTTTAATGACAATGGTACTGTCCTCCTGAACGACATAGTCATTGCTCACATAGTCCAAATCCGGTGTGCTGCCATATTCAAAATAATATACAGCGCTCTGATCATTGGGGTTAACCAGACCTGTTAAATTAGCTGAATCAGAAGAAAGAACAGACGCCGGACCGGTGTTAATCTCGGGTTTGTAGAATTCTTGATTGACAATGCAATCTACCAGCACACTGTCACTGCCGACCGTTACCGGTTGAACAACATCATCAACAAGAGAGGATCCGGAAAATGTTACAACAACTTCACCCTGCACCAGGATGGGGATAGCATAACCCCCGCTGTTTGATGTAACTGCATAAAAAGAACCCCCGTCCGGAATGACGGTAACACCGCCTATGCCCTCATCTGGATCGAATAGATCATTGCCGTTTAAGTCCGACCAAACCGTTCCGACGAGAAAGCGATTATAGTGATCCGGTTCATTCGGATTGGCCCTGCCATAGTTTCCGGTGATCACCAGTGGACCGACAGCGGTCGACGGTTCATGCTCCTGGACCACAGCGACACCCACATTGGTGTAGTTACCGTCTAAAGACATGATGGCCTTCCGGTGCCCACGCCCGGGCTGCATGCCGGTACCGTCGCCTGCCCCCCAGTCGATATTAAATGCGGCATGACCGTAAAGGGCTGTGTAGGCGTATGAAAACACATTGCCGCGTACCTGGGAATAGACAAAACCGGCGGCATCGATTTGGTCAAACTGCTGATTGTGGTCCTGAGCATCTCGCTGGATTAAATCTTCTGAATGGGCTTTGGCGGCGTTATATAATCTGACATCAAAAGCAGCCGGCGGCTTGACTGCATAACTTTCGAATTCATCTTGAAGTAGCGCCAGATTCACGTCAAAATATGAGCGGGCCATATTGATATGGTAATCGTCAACGGTGGCTAGCCATTGCCCCTCCTGTCCCGGGTTGGCCCTGGCCCGATTTGTCAACCACAGCAATTGCTGTTCGCTATCATCCGGGTGCTCATTATCCATGGTTTTATGGTATGTCCACTCGACCATGGCAGCGGTAGATCGAGGGGTTGACTTGCCTAAAAATTCCGCCGATGTTTTATCCGACTCTTCACTGCGAGGAGGGTCCGGTTCGGCAACAGCCATAAATGTATCAGATAGCCTGTCAGACGCGTCTACAGGTTCATTGGGCTGCTGACCTGATTCTGCAGCAAAGCTGTTAACTGGTGATCCGGCTACGGAAAAATTGAAGATTACGATGCAAAGTAATATTTGGAGGGATTTGCTTCTTTTCTTGATCAAATGCATATTTATGTTCTTTATTCGTTTAGTAAAGTTATACTCTGAACGATGGGCAAGCTGACCGTGGACACTATTATTGATAAAGCCGGGTTGCGGATTCACATTCAGAATATCGGTAGAAATAGGGAAAAACTTGAGGATATAGCTTAAGGGATGTTGGTTACGGATGGTCGGATGGATTAAAAATTATTACCGGAATTTTGCTAAAATCCGCGAAAAGAGTAGGAGAAATTAGAAAAAATGGCAAAATTGGTTGAAAAAGAAAAGACGGGTTAGGGAGATGGAATCTATAAACTCCACCAAAAAGGCTATTGGTTTTTAATATGACTGTCCAAGAGCAGGCCGGATATTTCACCTTGATTCTCAGGGAAAAATTGAAAATTAGGTATCAATTTACGGTGGT
>JAJRVC010000239.1 GCA_024277475.1 Deltaproteobacteria bacterium | reverse complement strand
CACCCGGGTCAGGGCTTCCTCATACCACAGGAGCAAAGCCTCATGGGAGGTATAAAAATCAGTACCGCTCAATTCACGGGTATCCGCATCAACGCCGCAGGCCCGCATGAAGCGCAGGGCTTCGTCAATACGGTCGGCAATATCGCTATATTGTTCCGCCGCCGGGTTATTCTTAACGAACTCCAGATTCCACTGGTGAACCTTATGCAGATTGGCGTAACCGCCTTGCGCAAAGGCCCGAAGCAGATTCAGCGTGGAGGCCGACTGGCTATAGGCCTTCAACATACGTTTAGGGTCCGGGATGCGGGATTCAGCGGTAAATTCCAGCCCGTTGATGATGTCCCCCCGGTAGCTGGGCAATTCAACGCCGTCTTCTGTTTCAAAATCCGAACTGCGCGGCTTGGCAAACTGCCCCGCCATACGGCCCACTTTGACCACCGGGCAGGCCGCCGCATAGGTCATGGCCACGGACATCTGGAGCAAAACCCGGAAGGTATCGCGAATATTATCCGCATGAAATTCATCGAAGCTCTCCGCACAGTCGCCGCCCTGCAACAAAAAAGCCTTGCCTTGGGCCACGTCGGCCAGTTGGGACGTCAGGCGCCTTGCTTCACCTGCAAAAACCAATGGCGGGCAGACGCTCAGTTCTGCCTCGACCTTTTCAAGTTCTGCCAGATTGGGATAGGTCGGAACCTGCCGTATGGCTTTTGTCCGCCAACTGTCCGGTGTCCAGTTCTTACTCATATTTCCATCCATTCTTTTAAACTCAGGGCTTCATATAAAACCCTTCGCCCCACAAGGCCAGAAAAATCAACAGATTTAAGAAATTTTCTTCTAAAAAATATACTTTCAACAGGATATTATTTCATAAGGACAAATTCTTCGGCGGACGATGGATGCACGGCAACGGTGGCATCAAACTGAGCTTTTGTCGCCCCGCACTTCATGGCAATGGCTATCCCCTGTATGATTTCAGCAGAATCCGGCCCGATAATATGAACCCCGATAACCTTGTCCGTTGATTTTTGGACTATCATCTTCATGAGCGAGCGTTCAGGCCGCCCGCTAAGGGTGAATTTCATGGATTTATATTCTGACCGGAAAACCTGAATATCATCGCCGAACTTTTCCCGGGCCTCGGCCTCGCTCAGACCTACTGTACCTATGGAGGGCTGAGAAAAGACGGCAGTCGGGATATTTTCATAGTCAACGAAGGTCGGCGTATCATTAAACTGGGTCGCGGCCAGTGCCGCCCCTTCCTTGATCGCCACCGGGGTTAGCTGAATTTTTCCGGTAACATCGCCAACCGCAAAGATATTATCCACGGAGGTTTTATAATATTTATCAATGATGATTGCGCCGTTCGCCTCCATTTTAACGCTTAAGTCTTCCAGCCCCATATTCTTTGAGTTTGGCACCCGCCCGGTGGCAAACATGACCGCGTCCACCTCAAGCGATGATCCATCGGTCAGGGTAAGGGTCAGCCCGGCATCGGTTTTGGCAATCTCGGTCACATTGGTGCCGACCCGCACATCAATGTCCTTCTTGCCCATTTCCTCATTCAGCTTGTCGGCGATATCCTGATCAAAGCCTCGCAAAATCTGAATTCCCCGATACAAAAGATGGGTTTCAACACCCATACCGTTAAAAATGCCCGCGAACTCAACGGCAATGTAACCGCCGCCCACAACCGCGAGCTTTTTGGGCAATGTTTCCAGATGGAAGGCTTCATTGGATGTAATGGCATGCTCAATACCCGGAATATCCGGCATTTGCGGCCAGCCACCGGTGGCAATCAGAATTTTATCCGCCGTGATGGTCCGACTACCCTCAGCCGATGTCAGTTCAACCGTATGGGCATCCTGCAACCTGCCCCGTGCCTGAATGATTTCAACATTATGATTGTCCAGATTATTGATATACAGCCCGTTCAACCGGTCAATTTCCTTGTCCTTGGCGGCAATCAGCGCGGGCCAGTCAAAGTCATGATCGGCTTCCGACCAGCCAAAGCCCGCCGCATCCTTGAAATGGGCCGAATATTCAGAGGCATAGACAAACAGCTTTTTGGGCACGCAGCCCCGTATGACACAGGTGCCGCCGACCCGGTAATCCTCACACAGGCCAACCTTTGCGCCGTAGGTTGCCGCCATACGGCTGGCCCGAACCCCGCCGGACCCGGCACCGATAACGAAGAAATCATAATCATACATAATCTTTTCCCTGAATATATTTTTGTGCGAGACTATAATTTAAGCTGTAACCGGAAAAAATCAAGTGACGGGGAGAAAGAATAGTTTATAGTTTACAACTTCTTCAACAGAGATAATTGGGGGATTACCCGTGAAAAACAAAAAAATACTGACCTTCGTCGCACTGCTCGTCATCATTTTTGGCGTGGCACCCTTTTTCCTGGGCAACATGGCCAAGAATACCATTGATAAACAGGCCGTATTAATTTCCAGCACACCGGGATACACCGTCGAAATTCGTGAATATGATCAGGGATGGTTTACCTCCCACGCGGTCATCGCTTACGGCTTTGATCAGCATACTCTGAATATCCTTGAAAAATCCGCAAAGGAAGATTCTGACAAAAACGTTATGAATATCCTGAAAGATGGCTTTGTTTTTGACCTTGAAATTGCCCACGGGCCGGTCACTTTTCAAAATGGTGTTAATTTTGCCCTCCTGACCATGGTTGGACAGCTTGCCAGTTCAAAAAGCCAATCCGGTAGCATACTTAATCTGTTTTCTTCTGTATCTTACGGCGGTGCTACCGAGATTAATATCAATAGCCCGAGCCTGAAAATTGACTATTCAGATATAATTAAGCAGAAAATGGTTGTTGATTATAGCGGCATCAATTTAGAAGCCAGCATAAATGCGGTATTTGATGAATATGACCTCCATTTCTCCCTGGATCAATTGACCCTGAATATGGAAGGCACGTCTATTATATTTGAACAAATGGATTTGAATGCCGATGGTCAGAAAATCAATGATTATCTCTGGTTAGGCAAAGGTAATAGCACGGCCAAAAAATTTAAATTCAACAGCACAAAAGATAAAAATATTGTCCTGAATCTGGATGGCTTCACCACCGATTACAGTTTTCGCAAGGAAAGTGACACTACTCTGACCATGAATCTGAATTCCGGCATAAGTGAAATGGCAATCAGTGATATTATTCTTAAAGACTTCCAGTTTGATATGGATATTAATCACCTGAATATAGAAGCCATGACTGATTATATAAAATCCATACAGGAAATATATCAGAATACTGATGGCAAAACACTTGATCCAAAAGAGTTTGAGGAGAAAACAATAATCATTTCGGCCCGCGTTGGTGAGAAAGCGCTCAAGGGTTCTCCTGAACTTATTATCAACAGCTATGCATTTTCAATAGGGGATGGTTCTTTTAACAGTGACGGAAAGGTAACTTTTGACGGCAATGGACTTGAAAATATCCAGCAACTGTCCGACCCTGTCACTTTGAACAAAAGGCTTACAGTTGTTGCCAATGTCAATTTTAACAAATCTCTGGCAAAGGCCATAACCGGAATTGCCATGAAAAAGCAGATGGCCGCTGGCGGCGTAGATATAGCCAGCATGCCCGCAGAACAGCTGGACCAGATGATAGAGGTGCAAACAACAACCGCCCTTCAAGGGTTTGTTAATAATGGTTATATCAAGCAAGACGGCGAAAATTACTCGGCCAACTTTGAAATGCAAAATGGCCAGAAGCTTATCAACGGTAAAGCTCTGGCCATTCCGGGAATGTAAAATTTAGGGTTAAGCCGCCCGTTTTGGCCCCACAGACTTTCTTTTGGGTGAGAATGTTTTGTTGCCGCCTGTGTCTTTGCCGCGTGGCTTGTGACTTCTCACTGGTTTCTTGGTGCTCAGGGCCTGTTTTCCGCCACGTAATTTCTTGCGGGCAAAAGGTTTAGCTTCAACGTCTCTCTTTTTGTATGGCTTTTTCTTAGGGCCGGTTTTTACAAATTCGGATTTGTCTTCACGCTTTGTTTCGATCTTTGGCGGTTTGCCGAGCAGCTTGCCCAATACCGGATCATCACTATGCTTGCGGGCCTCAGCGGTCCAGGGGTCATAGCGTTTGGCTTCCTGACGCGCAGGTTTTACGGGCTTTGTGTGCTTTACCGTCTTGTTAG
Source organism: Deltaproteobacteria bacterium (assembly GCA_024277475.1). Next base: position 1,016 of record JAJRVC010000239.1, on the reverse strand, counting down.
GCGCACTACGGCGGTCATCTTTTTTCCAGTCACTATTGGCGGCCCGCACCCGGTCACGGGGTTTATAGCGGTCCGGTTTCTGACGGCTAAAACGATCGCCTCGATCGCCTCGATCACCCCGGTCGCTCCGGTCTCCCCGGTCACGGGAGAAACGACCTTTGCCGCCCTTGCCTTTGCTGCGCGATGTCATATCAATGTGATACTCATGATCGACGTCCACCTCAATCTGCAGCTTGATCAGGCTTTCGATAGGGCGCAGCAAGCGCATGTCGCTGGGGTCGCAGAAAGATATGGCGATCCCTTTTGCCCCCGCGCGGCCTGTGCGGCCTACCCGGTGAATATAATTTTCCGGCTCGATCGGCAGTTCATAATTGATCACATGGCTGATGCCCTCCACATCAATGCCCCGCGCCGCCACATCGGTTGCCACCAGAACCCTGGTCCGTCCGCGCCGAAAATTCATCAGGATTTTTTCCCGCACCCGTTGACGCTTGTCGCCGTGGATGGCGTCGGACCGGATGCCTTTTTCATGAAGCTCTTTGGACAAAGCGTCCGCGCCCAGTTTTGTCCGGGCAAAGACCAATGCCTTTTCCACATTATCCCCGGACAGGATTTCGGCCAGCAGTTTGGCCTTGTCTTTCCGGCTCACATTCATGATTTTATGGTCAATGGTATCAGCCACGGCGGTTTTCTTTTGAATTTCCACATTCACCGGATCATTGAGCAGGTTTCTGGTGAGGTTCCGAACCTTCTGGTTCATGGTGGCGGAAAACAGAACGGTCTGATGTTCCTCAGGCAGGCTGTCTGAAATATCGCGCACATCATCGATGAATCCCATATCCAGCATCCGGTCCGCTTCGTCCAGAATGAAAATACCGGTATCGGCAAACTTCACATTTTTGCGGCCAATATGGTCGATCAGGCGACCCGGTGTCGCCACCAGAATATCAACTCCACGCCGGAGCTTGTTGGTTTGTGGTGGATAGGGTTGTCCCCCGGCCACAACAAGGCTGCGT
>JAJRVC010000238.1 GCA_024277475.1 Deltaproteobacteria bacterium | reverse complement strand
ATTTAAAATCAGAGCATCATCCGTTTTTGATTCCCAATATTCCATTATTCCACCATTCCATCATTCCATTCGGAGTCTAAGGTAAACTCCACCCCTCTGGGGTGAAATCAAAGCCGGGCCCTATGGACCCGGATCTTTACTCCTTACTCTTTGAGTTTGAGCTGCAGCGTACATTGACTGATGACTATGATTTTCGCCGCATGGGTATGGGTAAAGTTTACCTCCGGCGCCGTGCGGCCACGTGCACCATACCCGAAGCCACTGTTCTGGTATTCCCGAAATTTTAGCTGGCACTTTAAAAAAACAACGTTGACATAGCGACTGCTTTTTTATAGATTCCATAGAATGACAGCCTCGTAAAAAGTAAAAATTCTCGAATTTCGGTTTCATAACCTAAACCGGCAAATCACAAAAAAAGGAGGCCACCATGAACAGTAAAATTAGAGAAAAATCACATTTCATTACTGTTGTCGGACGGCTTCTGCCTGCCGTTGCGCTGATTTTAGCCGCCGCAATGCTGACTCCCGCCCCGGCTCTGACCGCCCAGTATACCCCGTTTGAGGGCATCATTCAGGGAGCCAACTGCGTCCACAACAAAGCGCCCTGCCCCGAAAGTCCGTCTGATGCTCACATTGCCGCGGAGCACGACTTCGTATTGCTGCTGCCCGACGGCGACCACTATTTCCTGCTTAACCTCGACAGGGCCATCAAAGCAAAATATGTGACCCTGCCGGTTCGGGTGCTTGGGAGAATCCAAGGACACGGCATATGGGTTCATACGTTTGAGGTAAAGAAGAACGGTAAATACAAGCAGGTATGGAGTTTCGAAGAACAGCAGAGAATTTACAGAGAGGAGCAGGAAATATACCGGGGCGGCAACTAGGGCGACACGACCACTCTGAATCACAATGAACACTTACGCATATGACCATTTGTCCCACTTCAATGTCTGCCTGACAATTGAAATGGGATTTTTGAATGGATCTATATTCCCATTTTTTACCCATCCTAAGTTTTGCGTCCCCAACAATATGAGTACTTTTTACTCACTTGCAATTGATCACCCAGCAAAAATCTTGATTTTAATCTAAAGCCCCAAAATGGCAAGCTGCAAATTTTTACAATTATTTCAGAGTCATAAAAACTTAAGCCTCTTTACATTTCGTTTCTGGCACAGAGATTGCTCATAGTAAATGTAAAAATAAAATTTGGGAAATTTAAACACCTGTAAAATCAGCGACCCCCAGCAGAGTTGGGGGTATGAGGATGGCCCCTGGAAGGGGCCGGGCCACCTCTGCTGGGGGTCGCTGATTTATATCAATTCACAAGCCGCCGGCGTCGATCAGATTTGTACCCGTCAAGCATGCCCTCGCGGTAACGGTAGAACCTTTTAAATTCTCATCCAGACAGGTCGGGGTGGCTTATGAATTGAGTTAGTTTCAAGGGAAATCAAAACTACCAACTTCAACGAAAACAGATAGAAAAGGAGACTGACACATGAAACTTACAAAAACCTTATCGTTATTCTTTGGATCCCTCATGCTGCTCTTTACGATAATATTTCCATGGAATCAGGCCCTGGCTCAGCAGCAAGGATACAGCGGTTGGGGCATGGGGCCCGGCATGATGATGGGTAACTGGGGCATGGGATGGTTTGGAGGTATTTTTATGATGATATTCTGGGTACTTATTCTGGTGGGACTGGGATTTTTTATCAAGTGGCTGGTTCAATCTACCAATCGCGGCCAGGCAGGCGGGAACAACGACAACCGGGCCCTTGAAATTCTCAAGGAGCGTTACGCCCGCGGTGAAATCGATAACGCTGAATTCGAAGCAAAGAGAAAGGATTTGTTGAGATGATCAACCGACGTCAGTTTTTACATATTGCCGGTGCCATCGGCACCGGTGTTCTCACCGGAGGCCTCGGTTCGCTGCTGGATATTCAACCGGCGGCGGCTCAGACAAAACCAAACGAAAACTTCATTGCCGATCTGGATATTGCCCTAAAAGCGACACCGGGCGAAGTGCAGATATTTCCCGGGAACACTACCGGTGTCTGGCAGTATCAGGCGCAAATCCTGGAAGGTGACCCGGCCGGTCTGGTGCAGCTCGAACGCAGTTACCTGGGCCCCATCATCCGGGTGCGCAGGGGGCAGAAAGTCCGCATCCGTTTTACCAATGACATACCCGAGGAGACCATTGTTCACTGGCACGGATTGCATGTACCTGCCCTGATGGACGGCCATCCACGGTTGGTTATTCCGCGGGGGAAAACCTACATTTATGAGTTTGAAGTTCGCAACCGGGCCGGAACCTACTGGTACCATCCTCATCCTCACGGCCGCACAGGCCCCCAGGTATACGGCGGGATGGCCGGATTTTTTCTGGTTTCCGATGATGAAGAACAGGCCGTCGGGTTACCCGGCGGCGAATACGACATCCCCCTGGTCATTCAGGATCGCAGCTTTGACAACCGCAACCAGCTGGTTTATCTTTCCGGCAACCGCATGCAGCAAATGAACGGGTTTCTGGGGGATTGGATCCTGGTCAACGGTCAACCGGACTTTATTATACCGGCAGCCACCCGCCCCTATCGCCTGCGCATTTTGAACGGATCCAACTCACGGATCTACAAACTGGCCTGGCAGGACGGCAGTCCTTTGACGGTGATCGGCAGCGACGGCGGTCTACTGGAAAAACCGGTCTCCCGGCGTTACGTCATGTTGGGTCCGGCCGAACGAATAGAACTGTGGGCCGACTTCAGCCGCTATGCGGTGGGGACGGAAACCGCGCTCGTCAGCCTGCCGTTTGATGCCGGGATGATGGGCGGCGGCATGATGGGCGGTGGTAGCGCCCTTCCCAACGGCGCCGGGTTACAAGTGCTAAGGGTAAAGGTTAATCGTCAGGAAAAAAGCGGGCAAAGCCTGCCGCAACGGCTTTCCACCATTAAGCCATACTCAACCGCGGAAGCCGTAAACTCCGGCTACCCGAAAACCTTTCAGCTTTTCATGCGGCGCATGACCTGGACCATCAACGGCCGCACATTTCAAATGGAAGCGACGACCCCCGATGAACGGGTAAAAATGAACAGTATGGAGGTATGGGAATTTATCAATGAAGGTAGCGGCGGCGGTATGGGAATGATGGGCATGATGAATATGCCGCATCCCATTCACCTGCACGGCAAGCAATTCCAGGTCCTCCAGCGCAGCGGTGTCATGCACGAGGGTTACGTGGATGAAGGCTGGAAGGACACGGTGCTGCTGATGCCCGGCGAGCGCATTAAGATCCTGGTAAAATTCGGTGACTACCCGGGGCTTTTCCTCTATCACTGCCACAACCTGGAGCATGAAGATATGGGGATGATGCGCAACTATCTGGTTACAGGCGCATCGGCGACGCTATGAACCGAATCGCTGTTTAATACAAATTCGAGAAGCATTTGCCGAAAAAACCCGGACGATTGCAAAAAAAAAAGAGGCTCCTGCTAAGATGGTGAAAAATCTTAAAACGGAGCCTTTTACTTCTATCCCATTTTTACCCATCTCAGTCTTGCACCCTCCAATAATATGGGTCTTTTATACCCATTCTTAATTTACTCCCAGCAAAAATCCAAACTCTATTGTAAACATCAAAATAGCGGATTCAAAATTTTATCAATTATTTCAGAATAATAAAAACTCTACCTACTTTACCTTCTCTTTTTGGCACAAAGCTTGCTCATATTAAATGTAAAAACAAAATTTGAGAAGTTTAAACACCTGTAAAATTAACTTCAAGGGAAAGCAAAATTACCAACTTCAACAAAAGGAGATAAACAATGAAAAGCATCCACACAAAGAAAGTAATCATGATTCTATCAATAATTGCTTTTGTAGGATTCGGT
>JAJRVC010000237.1 GCA_024277475.1 Deltaproteobacteria bacterium | reverse complement strand
GTTCATTCTGAGCCAGGATCAAACTCTCCAATTGAACTAATAAATGCTGATAAAAATTTACAGCATTTTAATTTAAGACCCAACTCATTCACTTCCACTATTTAGTTTTCAAAGATCAAATGACCGCCATTATCTGTAATGCCGGGTTGCATTAAAATAGAACACAAATTAGATCGCAAAAAAGCTTTATTAATATACTCACTTTAATTTTTTTGTCAACCTTTTTTTAAGCTTCCTTTTAAAGTTTAAGCATTTTTTAAAAGATCGACACAAAGCGATACTTATATGTTTATTCGCTGGCAGTGTCAAGAAAAAAATGTATTTCTTTAAAAAATATTAAGTCCCGGAAAATTCTTGCCAACAGGCTTTCCCGGCTCACACCAGCGGGTGGAAACTACAACGATGGATCAGCTTTGTCAACTCATATTTCATAATTTCGGAGTTTTTTTAACGAGACTTAATCTTGTGAAATCGCTTCTTTCCAGATCTCAAAAGAATGGTATAAGAATCGTTAAGATCCTGATCGGTAATCAAATAATCGAAGGAATCAATACGTTGCCCATTAACATAAGCTCCGCCTTGTTCAATGAGCCTTCTTGCGGCTCCCTTTGAAGAAGCAAGCCCTGCAGCATGGAATAACTTAAATGCTGGAATCCCTGCTTTTAATTTTTCGGCTTCCACGTACGACTGGGGCACACTTACATCCTCGAATTCCGAACCGCCCCTTGGAATTGAGCTCGACGGCAGGATGTGCCCGGCAATATCTCTGCTGCCAAACATGCTTAGGGCCGCCTGATACGCTTTGGATGTCTCTTCCCTGCCATGGGCCAGCAACGTTGCCTCGAAAGCAAGAACGGCTTTGGCAGCGTTCAGATCGGCACCCTGGAGCTGTTCAATTTCCCGAATTTCATCTAAGGGCAGAAACGTAAAGAGCGACAGAAATCTGGTGACATCCCTGTCATCGGTATTAATCCAATATTGAAAATATTCATAAGGAGAAGTTTTTGCAGGATCCAACCATACTGCCCCTTTAGCGGTCTTTCCCATTTTTTCCCCGCTGCTTGTCGAAATCAGGGGAAAAGTTATCCCAAAAGCGATCTTCTGGTTCTTCCTGCGGATGAGTTCAATCCCCGATACGATATTGCCCCACTGGTCACTGCCTCCCATTTGGAGCCTGCAATCATGACGGTTGGATAGCTCCAGGAAGTCATAGGCCTGCAAGACCATGTAGTTGAATTCAATAAAGCTCAACCCTTCTTCGGAATCCAACCGTATTTTGTAACTTTCTGCTTTGATCATGCGGTTAACAGAAAAATGGCGCCCTATATCCCTTAAAAAAGGTATATATCCCAGCTTTGTCAGCCAATCGGCATTGTTGAACATCAAAGCCTTGCCGTCGCTGAAATCAAGATAGCTGGATAGCTGCTTTTTAAGACCCGCCGCATTATTTTCTATAGTTTCCGCTGTCAACATCTTCCTCATTTCAGTCTTGCCGCTTGGATCTCCTATTAGACCGGTCCCACCGCCAATCAGGGCAATAGGCCGATGGCCGTGTCGTTGCATATGTGCCAGCGACATAATCGGAACCAGGCTTCCGATATGCAAGCTGGATGCTGTAGGATCAAAACCTATGTAACAGGTGATATTGCCTTGATCGATATACTCATCCAACTCCTGATCATGGGTCTTCTGTTCAATAAATCCGCGCTGTTTCAAGACATCAATTACATTTGACATATAAATTCCACCTTATTAACAAGATCCGGTATTTGATTCTCTGTAAAATTCATGTATCCGTTTGGCTGGTCACATACCTGTAGGAATTTATTTATTGGCATACTCCACTGCCCGCGTTTCCCGTATCACCGTAACCTTTATCTGACCGGGAAAAGTCAGGGATTCCTCAATTTTCTTTACAACATCCCGGCTAAGCAGGATAGACTCTTCATCGGAAATCTGGTTGCTTTCAACAATCACCCGCAACTCCCGGCCGGCCTGAATGGCATAGGTGTTGGCAACACCTTTGAAAGAATTCGCTATATTTTCAAGGTCCTCCAGACGCTTTATATAATTTTCCAGCAACTCCTTGCGCGCACCGGGTCTTGCACCGGAGAGCCCGTCTGCAGCCTGGACCAGCAATGCGTAAACGGAATTCGGCGGCACATCTTCATGATGGGCTGCAACGGCATGAACTATTTTGGGAGATTCGCCAAATTTTTTTGCTAGTCGGGAGCCAATAAGCGCATGGGGCCCTTCGACCTCATGATCAACCGCCTTTCCGATATCATGCAACAGCCCCATCCGTCTGGCCAGTTTAACATTTAGTCCCAGTTCCGAGGCCATAATGCCGGACAGGAAGCCCACTTCAACTGAATGCTGCAAAACATTTTGAGCATAACTGGTCCTAAATTTTAATTGTCCTATACATTTAATTAGTTCGTTGTGAATACCGTGCACACCCAGGTCAAAAGCAGCCTGTTCGCCGGCTTCTTTTACCGCTGTATCGACCTCCTTGCCTACCTTTTTGACAATATCCTCTATACGCGCCGGATGAATCCTTCCATCGGATATTAACCGCATCAGTGAAATACGTGCCACCTCACGACGAACTGGATTAAATCCGGAAAGAATGACTGCTTCGGGGGTATCGTCGATTATTAGATCAATACCGGTGGCCGCCTCAAGTGCTCGGATATTTCGCCCTTCTCGGCCGATAATTCTGCCCTTCATCTCATCACTGGGCAGTTGAACCACCGACACAGTTCTTTCTGCCACAAAATCACCTGCATAGCGCTGAATAGCAGTGGCAAGAATCTTCTTTGCTTTTTTATCCGCCTGCTCTTTAGTTTCATTCTCTATCCGCTTTATCAGTTTAGCGCCTTCGTAGCGGGCTTCATTTTCCATGGCCCGAATCAGAAGTTCTTTGGCTTGATCAACCGTTAAACCGGATATCTTTTCGAGCTGTCGTTTTTGTTCCTCAAGCAGTTCATTGTATTCCAATTCCTTGCGCTCAAGCTTTCCCTCTCTTTTTGTCAGCTGCCTTTCTCTGCGAAAAAACTCGCGGTCCCTCCGTTCCAACTGGTCAATTTTGTTATCAATATTTTCTTCTTTCTGCATCAACCGGGCTTCTCTTTTTTTTAGTTCCGCCCGGGTCTCGCTCGTCTCAGCATCAAATTCGCTTTTCAATTTGAAAAGTCTGTCTTTTACCTCCAAATCGGCTTCCTTTAATAAGGTTGCCGCTCTTTTTTCAGATTCTTTGATACATCGATCAGCTTCTGCTTCAGTCTCCTTTATCTTTCGGGATGTAATTCTGCCCTGTATCAAGTAGGCGATCAGCAAACCGGCAAAAAAGCAGAAAATGCCGATGAATACAACATATTCATTCATTATATCTCTCCCCGGTCATCAAAGATTAAAAGTAACAGCCTTGATCACCAATTTGCTTTTGTCAGTCAATAATGCGCTAATCAGGGGGTAAGGTATTTATGGGCTAACTATGAGGGTAACACAGCTAAGTGGATTCAGCCGTCCGATGGTATCCGGAAAAGGGGGAACCCCCGCCACAATGCCGTGTTGTCAGGTCTTTGAACCTGGGGTTCAAAGTGGGCACCGTTTAGCTTCTTTAGGCTTTTCTGAACGAACAGAACATGCACACCGAAACCAGGGAAGGTTCCCGGTATAATTGCTGTTGGGTCAAAGAATGTCTTCCAATCACGAGCATGGCAGGGGCAACAATATTTTCTGTAACGTAAAAAATAACCTTTACCTATAGTATTTATCCCGGAAAAACCACTGAAATAGTCGGACCAATTAAGTCGGTATAGGTTAAAGGAAAAGTGTTATGGGTTATTAACGAATCGCATATGTCCGATTTCAATAAAAAAGTGTTACCATTCACTGCACGCTGTCATCCAATGTACCAATCAATTTCGTTGTCCGCTGTGAAACATCATGCAACAATTTAGAATGATTCCTTTTCAATTCCATATGTTCATTGGCGATATTCAGGGCAGCTAATATTAAAATTTTTTGTCTCGAAATATTTAATGATGGATCAATTTGCTGACTTTCAACCCGAGCGACTTCCTTGATCAAAAGATCAGCAACCTCCTTTGCTCTGGTAACATCCGAGTCAGCTTTAAACGTATGCGGTTGTCCAAAAAGCTCTATGGTTATAATCTGTTCCATTAGCTATTGAATTATACTTTTCCTGTCCTATACCTTACCGGCCTATGCATTATGAATCTGAAATATCATCAAGTCTGGCCAGCAAACCGTCGATTTTTGATCGGACCAAGGCCTTTTCCTCGGCGTAATTTTTTTCCGCCTCAACCTTACCTTGAATCTCCTCCTCTAAGCTTTTTAATTTATTCTTGAGTTCTGAATTGGCTATCGCTTGGGCTTTACAATTTTCAATTAACTTTTCAACTTTATTTTCTATCTCTCCAAACTGTTCTAAAATGAAATCATTTTCCACTTTGCTTACCTCATTATAATTTTAGTTAAATATAGTCTGTAATATATCAAAAAGTCAAGGGATATTCCGCATCCGCATTTTCATGATTTTGTCCACTTCTTCCAAATCCTGACAGTTGTTGACACCCAATATCTGCAAATAATCGGTAGCGACCATAACACCCATTTTCCTTTTCTCCTGATACCCTATGGCCATGATATCGGTCAGATACAATTCTTCCTGAGCGTTGTTAGATTGAATTTTAGGGAGTGCTGTCTGTAAAAACTGTTTATTAATACAGTAAATACCGGCATTAATCAGTTTTATTTTTCTCTGCTCGGCGGTAGCGTCTGCTTCTTCAATTATTCCATATGCTTGCCCATTATCACCCAGCAGAACCCGACCATATCCATAGGGATTTTTCAACTCCACTGCTAAAAGAGAAATATCGCGAGAACATGCCAAATGATCCTCGACAAGCCCTGTTATGGTTTCAGCTGAAATAAGCGGCACGTCGCCACACAGGATAACGACTTCATCGCAACGATCTGGGATGCGAGGTAAAGCACACAATACTGCATGCGCCGTCCCCAGCTGCTTCTCCTGATAGGCAAAATGCAATTGAGCAGTTTCGGATATAATTTCCCGTACTTTTTGCGCCTGGTTGCCAACCACCACGATAACATCCTCACCGACCGCTCTTCGGGCAGCCTCGACTACATAGAGAATCATGGGCCTCTCAGCAACTTCATGGAGCACCTTGGCCTTACCCGATTTCATGCGGGTTCCCAGGCCGGCGGCGAGGATAACAACAGCGATATTTTTTCTCATCGATTTTACCTATTTTTTCTTTTTGACTAAAAAATTTCCCGATACATGAAAAAGGGCAAACCAACAAGTTGGCTCACCCTATATTATACCTTATCCCCTTTTGGTGTAAACGCGAAAAATAAGTTTTCCAGAAAAAATATCAGATATTATCACCGATGTTCGGCGAGATTAATCCGTACTACAGCTCGTTCAAGGGCCGCTTTTGCACGGTCAGCATCGATATCTTCCCTGGCGCGGATTTCTTCAAGCCGTTTTTCAGCCCGTCCCCGGGCTGCTTTGGCACGATCCAAGTCGATATCTTTTCTCCTTTCAGACGATTCCGCCAAAACCGTCACTTTGTTCGGCAGCGCTTCGGCAAATCCGCCGTTGACAAAGACATACCGCTCAGTTCCCTGTACGTCGGTATAACGAATAATTCCGTTTCTAAGCGTGGTCAGAAAAGGAGTGTGGCCAGTGAGTACGCCGAATTCACCAAGTGACCCCGGCGCCATGACGATCTTTACCTCTTCACTTACAACCGCCTTGTCGGGTGTAACAATTTCTAATTTAACATTTCCAGCCATGTTTACACCTCTTATTTAGTCTGCTCTGGCCATTGTCTTGGCTCTTTCCACCACATCTTCAATACTCCCGACCATGTAAAACGCCTGTTCAGGAAGATCGTCATGTTTGCCTTCAACAATCTCCTTGAAGCCTTTAACCGTGTCTTCTATCTTCACATAAGACCCGGGTGTATTGGTAAAAACTTCAGCGACATGAAATGGCTGTGACAGAAAACGCTGAATCTTCCTCGCACGGCTAACGGTAATTTTATCTTCGTCAGAAAGTTCATCAATTCCCAAAATAGCAATAATGTCCTGAAGTTCCGTATATTTTTGTAGGATCTTCTGTACCTGGCGTGAGACTTGATAATGTTCATCGCCAATATAGGCGGCATCCAGAATTCTGGACGTTGAATCAAGGGGATCCACTGAAGGGTAGATGCCGAGCTCGACCAGTTTACGGTTAAGAACCACTGTACCATCCAGATGTGCAAATGTCGTTGCCGGAGCGGGATCCGTCAGGTCGTCGGCGGGAACATAGACACATTGAACAGCCGTAATCGATCCTTTATCTGTTGAGGTAATCCGTTCCTGAAGCTCACCAAGATCCACAGCCAGTGTCGGTTGGTAACCCACAGCAGACGGCATTCGTCCCAGTAAAGCTGAAATCTCGGAACCTGCCTGGGTAAAACGGAAAATATTATCAATAAAAATTAGCACGTCCTGTCCCTCTTCATCCCTGTAATACTCAGCGGCTGTCAGGGCGGAAAGTGCAACCCGAGCCCTTGCGCCGGGCGGTTCCGTCATCTGCCCGTAAATCAGAGCTGCTTTGGGAAGTACACCGGCATCCTTCATTTCATGATACAGGTCATTGCCTTCGCGGGTACGTTCCCCAACTCCCGCGAATACCGAGATGCCACCATGCTGCATTGCAATATTATGAACCATTTCCATCATAATAACGGTTTTACCGACGCCGGCCCCGCCAAAGAGACCCATTTTGCCGCCTCGTGGAAACGGAACAAGCAGATCGATAACCTTAATTCCGGTTTCAAGAACGCGCACCGTTGTATCCTGCTCAGTAAATGACGGAGCTTGACGATGGATCGGCAGCATCTTTTCCTGGCTTACCGGACCGAGTCCGTCAACGGGTCTTCCAACAACATTGAGAACGCGCCCCAAGCCTGCCTCACCAACAGGCATCATGATCGGCTTGCCGGTATCCCTTACGTCCTGTCCTCGCATTAAACCGTCGGTGACATCCATGGCAATGGTTCTGACCACATTATCTCCCAGATGCTGGGCTACCTCAACAACGAGGTTACCCTCTTCTTCGTTAATGGTCGGGTTGCTGATCGTCAGTGCCGTATAAATTGTAGGCAGATTACCCTGTTCGAATTCCACATCCACCACAGGGCCCAAGACCTGAATAATTTTACCGATGTTTTCTCCCATTGAAAGACCTCCAAAAAATATTACGTTCTTTGTTATGGGTTATTAGTTTTTCGAACTGGATTATCGTCAGTAGTTAATGGATAACCAATTAACGATTAACTATTAACCTTTTTAACCTCTAAGCGCTTCGGCACCGCCGACGATGTCCATCAGTTCTGCGGTAATGGATGCTTGTCTGGCCTTGTTATATGCCTGCGTTAAATTATCGATCAAATCATTACATGCCCTGGTTGCATTGTCCATGGCAGCCATCCGGGCGGCATGTTCGCTGGTGGAAGTTTCCAGCAGTGAACTGTGCAGCGTCACATGAACACTTTTCGGAAGCAACTCCTCTAAAAGGCTGTCGACTGATGGTTCGCAAATGTGTTCAGCCAGGTAACCTTCATCTTCAGCTTCAGCAATTTCAATCGGTGGTATCGGCAGCAGCTGTTTTAGGGTGGGAACCTGCCTGCCCATGCTTAAAAATTCGGAATAGATGACATAGACTTCGTCATAGTCTCCGTTGAGGTATCCCTCCACCAGCTTGCGTCCTGCATTTGCAGCCACATTGAACCCAAAACCAGTTCCGACCACACCGATATGTTCGTCCACTATAGGTATTTCCTTTTTCCGGCACCAGTCTCGGCCCTTCTTCCCAAAACTGGTAAAAGATACCTCAATACCAGCACCGGATTTATCCTTTATGAAGGAATCAGCCTTTTCAATCAAATTGACATTGAAGCCGCCACACAATCCCCGGTCCGAAGTACATAAGACCACATGAAGTTTCTCTGGTTCCTCACGGGGCACCAGCAAAGGACTGGCTTCCTCACCGGCTTTCTGGGCCAGACTCCCCAACACCTCAGCAAATTTACCGGCATAGGGGCGAAAATTTTCCATATTTGTCTGGGCGCCTCGTAATCTTGAGGTCGCCACCATATTCATGGCCTTGGTGATCTGCTTTGTCTTCTTAACCGCAGCAATTTTGTTCTGGACATCTTTTAGACTTGCCATAAACTCAACCTTCTGATCGTTGAAATCGTTTTAATACAGTCTATTTAATCTAAAATTTACCCTGACATTCTAAACCCTCTCGCAATCCGTAACCCACAACCCGCAACACGTACCTCGTTCTATTTGATTGTATCCCTAAATTCTTCACCGTAAGCCTTCATGGCTTCAGCCATTATTTTGTCCAGATCGTCTGAAATTTCTTCTTTTTCCCTCAGTTCGGAAAAAATATGCGGATACCTGTCTTCGATGAATACGTAAAGCCCTGCCTCGTATTTTTCCAGGACATCAACAGGATACTCATCAAGGTACCCCTTGGTACCTGCGTAAAGGATCGTGACCTGTTTTTCCATGGGCAGAGGCTTAAATTGCGGTTGTTTGAGGATTTCAACCAGCCTGGCCCCACGAGTCAACTGCCTTCGGGTTGCCGCATCCAGGTCACTGCCAAAGGCAGCGAATGCTTCCAGTTCACGAAATTGTGCCAGATCCAGGCGCAAGGTGCCCGCTACCTGTTTCATGGCTTTCACCTGGGCCGCTCCGCCGACCCGGGAAACCGACAGCCCGACATTGATAGACGGCCTGACACCGGCGAAAAACAGGGAAGGCTCCAGATAAATCTGGCCATCAGTAATGGAAATAACATTTGTCGGGATAAAGGCGGAGACGTCACCTGCCTGGGTTTCAATGATGGGAAGGGCTGTAAGGGACCCGGCACCGAGCTCATCATTCATCTTTGCCGCCCGTTCAAGAAGGCGTGAATGGTTATAGAAAATATCTCCGGGGTAGGCTTCACGCCCGGGGGGGCGTCTCAGCAGAAGTGAGACCTGTCGGTAAGCAGCCGCCTGTTTTGAAAGATCGTCATAGATAATAAGGGCGTGCTGGCCCCTATCCCGGAAATATTCTCCCATGGCACAGCCGGCATAAGGTGCAATAAACTGCAGGGTGGCCGGATCACTGGCACAAGCGGACACGATGGTTGTATATTCCATGGCCCCGTGCTTTTCCAACACTGCGTGGACTTGGGCCACTGTCGATTGTTTCTGCCCGCATGCCACATAAATACAGAAAACCTCTGTATCTTTCTGGGCCAAAATGGCATCAACGGCAACTGCGGTTTTACCGATCTGCCGATCACCGATAATCAGTTCCCGCTGTCCGCGTCCCACAGGTGTCATGGCATCAATAGCCTTGAGACCCGTATAACAGGGCTCATGAACACCCTTGCGATCAATTACACCCGGAGCGACCATTTCTACCCGGCGGAACTCCTTGGCATCAATTGGGCCCTTTCCATCCAAAGGTTCTCCGACTGTGGAGACAACCCGACCGAGAACCGCTTCACCCACCGGAACTTCAGCAATATGGCCGGTTCGTTTGACGATATCGCCTTCCTTGATGTGGATATCCTCACCCATAACGGCGACACCCACATTGTCCTCTTCAAGGTTCAGTACCAGCCCCAGGATGCCGCCGGAAAATTCAACAAGTTCATTTGCCATGGCCTTTTCCAGGCCATACATTCGGGCAATGCCGTCTCCGACAGACAAAACAACACCGGTTTCACTCAATTCAATTTTCTTGTCATAATCCGTAATCTGCTCTTTAATAATTTGACTGATTTCTTCTGCTCTTAGTTCCATTACACACCTTCACCCTTTTTTAATGATTCTCTCATATTGAGTAATTGTGTTTTGATACTCCCATCCAGAACAAGATCGCCGATTCGAGTAACAATCCCGCCGATAAGGCTCGGATCCTGTTCAACTTCCAGAATGATATCTCTATCTGTCTTATCCGACAGAGTTTTACGAATTTTTTCAATGGTTTCAGATGAAAGTTCGGTGGCCGAAACCAGACTGGCCCGTGCAATGCCTTTTAACTCATCAGCGAGTTTTTGATATAAATCATTGATACTGCTCAGATAAACAAAGCGCCCTTTCTCAAATAAAAGGATTAAAAAAGATTTCATAATCGCGGAAAGAGCAACCTTTCCGACAATGGTTTCTAAAACCTTTTTGCGCCCGGTGGCATTGTAAAGGGGATTGTTGATAGCCTGTTCAAGCAATTTTTACCTTCCAATCCATTCACTAAACTCTGCGAGCTCTTTGCGGTAAATTTCGGTTTGACCGTCTTCTTTACCGATCAGCAATAGTGCTTTGGCGTAACGCCGTGCAATCGCCAAATTTTTCATCCTGCCTCCACCTTCCTCAGATATTCATTTACCAATCTGTCCTGATCTTCTCC
>JAJRVC010000236.1 GCA_024277475.1 Deltaproteobacteria bacterium | reverse complement strand
GACAACCGGTCCTCCGAAGGGGGTTATGATCAGTCATGGCAGGCATCTTGCGGCGGCCTATACCCTATTTGACCGTTACCCGATTTTAAAAAAGAAACCCCACAGAATGGTCGTATACCTCCCCTTAAGTGGCATTATCGGTAAAACAACTACCCTGACCCTCCCCTTACTTAGCCACATTATTCCCCATTATGGAGAAAGTATAGAAGTATTGGATGAAACTCTTTTTGAAACAGCCCCTACGGTTCTTTTTACGGTGCCCGTCTATCTTAAAATATTTTCATCCAAAATTTTTGTGGGGATAGAAAACAGCAGCCTGATGAAAAAAATGATCTACCGGGCCGCCTTATACTTTGGTCGCCGCCGTATTAAAGACCTATGGAAGGGCAAAAAAAATACTCTTTTGACCCTTCTTTACCTGTTTTTTCGGCTTGTGGTATTTAAACGTATCCTCAACAAAATCGGATTTAATAAACTACAAATTGTTCTATCGTCGGATTCATCACTTCCATCTGCGGTAATGAGTCTATGGCAGACATTAGGAGTAAATCTGTGTGAATTTTATACACAGACGGAGGCTGGAGGGGGCTTGATCTCCGCCCAGGGCCTTCCTTTCCCACGTCCTGGTAATATGGGAGTTGCGCCTTTCGGTTGGGAGGTGACAATTTCAGATTAAGGCGAAATTCTTGTCCGAAGCGATGACCTTTTCGAGGGCTACTGGAAAAATTGCGAATTGACTAAAGACGCTGTTGACGGGGATGGATGGCTTCATACCGGTGATCTTGGGGCATGGACGACTGATGGTTTTCTTGAATATCTGGGCCGTCAACAGGATCATGCCATTTGTCAGGACGGGGAAGCCTTTAACCCGGATCGAATTGAAAAGGCTTTGAAATCAAGTAATTATATTTCAGAGGCCATCATCGTATACAGGCCTGAGGAAAACAATGTATTTGCTCTCATTGAAGTGTATTTCGAGGGCGTTTCCACCTGGGCCCGTTCTCATGACCTACCCCATTCACAGAACATGAATCTGATCGAACACCCTGAGATCATTAAACTGATCGGCGTTGAAGTGAAAAATGCAAACCGAGAATTGGGTCTCCGTGAAAGGGTGATGCAATTTTGTCTTTTGCCACACCCTTTTAGTGCTGGAGAAGATTCTTCTCCTTTGACACCTACTAGAAAGGTAAGACGAGATGTGATATCCTTAAAATTTGGGGAACAGTTGAAATCCATGAACAAAATAGAATGAAGGGAGGTGGGATGAATCTTTGTCGGACGAACTATGGTAGGCTGGACCACAATTCGAAACCAAACAATTATTAAAGGAGGCTGACGATGAAAAGGAAAGAAATTTGGGGAATCTTGATTGTCGCTGCACTTTTTGTGCTTTTCCAGAAACCTGTATTTGCAGAAGATGCCTATGTGGTGGGGTCCAGTATGGCGCTCACGGGACGAGGCTCTGCATTTCTGGCCCCTATTAAAGAAGCCTTGGACATCTATTTTGCTGAAATCAACGCCAGGGGAGGGATCAACGGGCATCCTGTCAAAATTATCTTTAAAGACAATGTAGCCCAGCCCACTAAAGCGGCGGCACAGGCTAAACAGCTCGTGACCCAGAATAAGGTTATTCTGCTCATGAATTCAAGCCTGTCCAGCACTTATGCGCCCATGGTTCAAGTGGCCAAACGCTACAAAGTACCTCTATACTATGCGGGATCTGTATGTCCCCGGCAGGTTTACCCTCCGAAACCGGATCCCTATCAGTTCTGCTCTACCGGCTTTGGCTCCAAGATGGATAGCCGTTTTGCTCTCTCAGTGATCAAGGAAATCTCGCCAGATAATGTAAAACTCGGACTTGTTGCTATAAACCTGCCGGTTTCCGTAACTGAAATCGACTTTGCCGACGAATTGTCCAAGACCATGACCGGCATAGAGACTGTGGAGAAGCAGTACATTCCGCCGCCGAGCGCGGATTTCACACCCTTTGCCACCAAACTGAAAAATGCCGGTGCCAACTGGGTCTTTTCTTGGGCTCCCTGGTCAACCCAGGTGAAGACCTTCGAGGCATTGCGAATGATTGGTTGGAAAGGGAAGTACATTTGCTATGCGCATATTAATTCTGAAGATGAACTAAAACGAATCAAAGATGATGATTTCATTGTTTTCGGAACGAATGCCTATTTTTCAGATAATACCGAGATCCACCAGGAAATATTGAAAGCAATTGATAAGAAAAAAACCATTTATCCTTACACCCAACTTACTGAGGGTTGGATTACGGCCATGGTTCTTGAAGAGATATTAAAAAAGACGCCCTGGCCGGCAACTCCTGAAAAGGTTATTGAGGCCATGAATCAGGTTAAGGTTGATATGAAGGGCGTCAGAGGTGGCCCCCTGGTCTGGACAAAAGACAACCATTTCAGGAAAGTGAACTATTACAGGGCATACGCTTGGGATTCGAAAAGGAACAGGATCAAAATCGTGAAAGACTGGACCGGCCTGGAGGTGCAATAGACATTTTGATTAGGGCGGTTTTAACAACCGTAGCGCACGAGAGGCTGTAGCTGGCGAGATCATGGATATATTATCGTTTTTGACTTTAGATAAGACATTTTATGTCAACAAGTGCGCAAAACCTGGATCTCGCTTGCGGCTTCATAACCGGCAGAATGTAAAGAGATAGATCAAATGCAAAGTTTTGCAAATGTTATAGTTTTGGCTTCCTTTTATTGTCTTATCTGTTTCGGCTATGTTCTCGTTTACAGGACCAGCCGAGTTTTGAATCTGGCCCATGGGGAGCTTATGACCCTGGGCGGTTATTTTCTTTATACGATCGTTTTTTTAAGCTTGACAACCCACCCCATCACCTCCTTTTTGGCGGCTTCTTTGGTCAGCCTCATCCTGGGTTTTATGATTTATTTTTTTCTGATGCGATTGATGACTGGAACCTCAATCGTCGCGGCCATGCTGGTAACCATAGCCCTGGGAATCCTTCTGAGAGGGCTGACCACTTTGATATGGACCTCTCAACCCCTGCATCCGTTTCAATACCTCAACATGGGCAAACAAGCCTACCAGATCATGGGAGGTGCTGAGATTTCAACCTTTGGTATTATTAAAATATGCGGTGCGGCTTTCATGTATCTGGGGTTGGTCCTCTGTTTTAAATTCACCCGTTGGGGCATAAGGATGAGGGCCGTTGGCGAAAATCCATTGCTGGCCTCTTTCCGGGGAATCCAAATTCATAAATACTACGCGCTTTCATGGGGCATCGCAGTACTTAGTGCAGGGCTGGCCGGAATGATCCAGGCCTGCGATTCCGGGCTGGAGCCTGAGATGTTCGTCCTCGGCCTCAAAGCGATCCCGGTTGTAATGGTCGGAGGGCTGGATAGCTTGGGAGGAGTGATCCTTGGCGCATTTGTCGTCGCTGCAGCGGAAATACTGGCCATAAATTACATCAGTCCGCAGGCCAGCGAAGTGGCACCTTTTGCCGTGTTACTGGGAATGTTGCTCATTCGCCCCTGGGGCTTTTTCGGAACAAAAGAAGAACTGGAGAGGGTCTGATATGCCATATGCCAGTGGTTATTTCAAAACCAACTATACAGGAGATTTGAGTTTTGTTGAGACCCGAACAGCTTGGGCACACCTTGTTCTATTCCTGGCTCTTTTGATTATCTATCCTTTCATGGCCTCTCCATTCTGGCTTGATTTAGCCAGTCAAGTCTATCTGGCATTCATCGGCGCTTTGGCCTTGATGTTGCTGACAGGATATGCAGGGCTCATTTCGCTTGGTCACGCCGGTTTCATCGCTGCCGGTGCATTCACTACGGCTATTCTTTTTAAGGAGTTGAACGCTTCCATTTTTGTGACGCTTCCAGCTTCCGGCCTTGTTGGTGCCTTACTTGGCGTTATTTTTGGACTTCCTTCACTGCGGCTGAAAGGGATCTATCTGGCATTGAGCACCCTTGCCCTGCACTTTATTGTGGTTTACGTCGGTTCTGCATACGAGAGCAAAGGGGGCTATGCCTCGGGTGTCATCATGGACCCCCCCAAGCTGGGGCCGTTTACACTTGAAGATCCTCGATTGTGGTATTACGTCCTGCTTTTGGCCGCCTGTCTTGTCTTGATATTGGCTGTTAACCTGGTCCGATCCCGAACAGGAAGAGCATGGATGGCCATCCGGACACGTGATGTGGCCGCAGAGGCATCCGGCATCAATGTGGCTTTTTATAAAGTCCTGGCTTTTGTTGTGAGCTCGGCAATTACCAGCATCGCCGGTTGCCTCTTTGCCTATTATCATGGATTTGTATCCGTTGAAGCCTTTTCTATCCTGATGACTATCGAATATGTAGCCATGAT
>JAJRVC010000235.1 GCA_024277475.1 Deltaproteobacteria bacterium | reverse complement strand
TTCGGTGCCAACCTCATCACGCTGGCACCGGCTTATAAAGATCAATTGAATCTGGTCTGTGATATGGGCTGCGAATTTATCGTATTTGCAGGCGGCATCCCGAAGAGAAATGAAATTCAGCAGGCCAAAAAAGCCGGCGCAAAGGTTATCTGCTTTGCATCCACCGCCCCGCTTGCCATGATGCTGATTGAAAGAGGAGCGGATGCCCTGATTCTGGAAGGATCCGAGGCCGGCGGTCACATTGGACCGGTGGCATTGTCTGTTCTGATTCAGCAGATCCTTTTTGAAGTAGACAGTGTGCCGATATTCATCGCCGGAGGCATAGCCACCGGGCGTATGATGGCCCATTTATTGATGATGGGCGCCGCCGGAATTCAGATGGGAACGCGCTTTGTCATGTCCGAGGAGTGCATCGCCCATCCATGGTTCAAAGCGGTTTTTAAGCGTGCCAAAGCCAGAGATGCGATGGCCACCCCTCAGTTCGACAGCCGTCTGCCGGTTATTCCCGTGCGCGCTTTGAAAAATGAAGGAATCATCGAATTCGGTAAGCTTCAACTGGAGTTACTGCATAAACTTGACAACGGCCTCCTTGATCGGGAGCAGGCCCAGTATGCGGTAGAACGCTTCTGGATAGGGGCATTGAAAAATGCCGTAATAGACGGAGATGTTACCAGGGGCTCCCTAATGGCCGGTCAATCGGTGGGACTTGTCGATGAAGTTAAACCGCTTAAAAGCATTATTGATGAGATGATCGATGACGCCGAATCCGAGCTAAAGCGGCTGCAGCAGATCTTTAGGGCCGAATCTGGATGAGATTGGGGTTCAGAGGTCTTCAGCTATTTGACGATTTCCCCATCGACATTAGAAGTTCATTTTTCAAATCATCCCCCGTCCGGTAATGATCGTTTTTGGCCCATTCATCGGTCAATTGATGCATCCAGTAGTTTGGTTTTGGAGGCAGATCAGCCCATTTAACACCCGGTGCATAAAATAAATAGATATCCCAGGCGATGTTTCCGGTCCATCCAACGCTAGCGGCTACCTTTTTTCCGACCACTTGATCCGGATCGTAAAAATGCCGGATTCGCTTATCGCTTAAGAACTTGACAGAAGGAATTGCCGCTTCCAGAGAGTCATTGTCCAGTATGGGAATCCAGACGATTGAAGCGCTGATGTCTGTATCAGGAAATTGTTTGAATACATTCTCGTGCACCGCACGAGCACCTTGATCCCGTCACAGGGGACACGTGGGTGAGAGCAAGGCAAGAAATCTTATCTTATTTTTGCAAACATTAAACCGGCCCTTTAACGGCCCCAAAGAGCGGTCCAAAAGTACTATATTATTCTTTTTGTTGATCTCCATTATTTCAATCTCCTTGTCCCCGAGTGTAAATGCCGGCCGTTGGTAAATGGCATTCATTTATTCCTTATCGCCTGGATTTAAAAATCAGGTTTCAGGAGAGCGGAAACCCAAAACCTTATATGAAACCACACGTAATTGGAACTGCGAACCGCAGAATCATGAGGTCTGAAGCTTGTCCACCACCTGGCGGACATCGCCAAGGCATCATCTGCCCTTGGGGTTCTTCTCCGCGCACTGACAATTGCCGAATTTCTTTTCAGCAATAATCTTCTCCGTAATCGTAGAGCGGCCGTTTTCCAGCATATCCCGCTCGATATCTTCATCAGAAAAGCCAAAACAGTAACAAATCATTTCGCTCATGGTTTGCAGTTCTCCTTTTTTAAAAAAAGTTTCCAGAACGAAAACCCCAGCATCACAAAACCTGCTGCCAGCAGGTATGGGCGGTATGCTTCAAAAAAGGAAAGCTTTCCCAGAAACCCGGCGGAGGCACCGAAAAGGACAAATATCGCCGGCCCGAGGCAGCAGGATGCCGCCAGAAAAGAAGTTACAACCGTTCCCATGGTTGATACGTTTTCGCTTTTCATGGTAAGTCTCCCCTGGCAATGATTATCAGCCTTTCTGTGGTGCACACCCAGTCTAATTTATTTAATATGGGTCTTACCTTTTATTGGGTCAACCCCTCCGACCCGGCGACGCTTTACCCTTGCCTCTTTGCCATGTTGTTTATGCAACATGGGGGTTTATTACGCCGGTAATTTATCCATGAGGTTAAATGATTTCTTCCATCTTAAACGCAACAACTCAAGCCGGCAATATCCTTCTTGAACGAAAGCGCCACGATCTTTAACGATTCCGCCAGGGTCGGAAACATGGGCAAAGAGTTGATCACGTCATCCACAGTGTTTTTGTTTTTCACCAGCATCATGGCTTCAGCAATCAGTTCACCGGCATCCGGAGCCAGGATATGAACACCCATGATCTCTTCGGTTGACGGGTGAATGGTCATGTTGATCAGACCCTCGGTTCGATTCATAAGGATGGCCCGGGGGACACTTTCAAAGGAAACCGTCCGGCAGCTACAGGTGCCCAGGCGCTCCATTTGATCGGCTTCCGTCAGACCGACACCGGCCAACTGGGGATCGGTAAAGACCGTAAAGGGCACCGTATCGTAATCAATACCGTCTTTTGAACCCTTGAGCGCATTGCCGGCCGCCAGGGTGCCTTCCCGTCCGGCCGTCGGTTCAAAGCGGGCCGGTTGATTGGTTACATCACCGACCGCAAAAATATGAGGTTGGGAGGTCTGAAAGCTTTCGTTGACAACCACAGCCTGCCTCTGGTCAATTTCCACTCCGGCAACATCAAGTCCGATGTCTTTCGTATTGGGTGTCTTGCCGGCGGCTAAAAGGATTTCATCTGCGGCAACCTCCCTGTCTTTGCCATCAATAGAGATTGTAAGCACTTTTTTGCCGCTTTCCCGTCGGGCGTGTCCGAACGCTGTCGCGGTGATGATGTCTATGCCTTCATCCTTCAGTATTTCCGCGAGTTGCTTCGTTAAAATCGGTTCAGCAAACCGTAAGACGCCGGGACTTCTTTTTACAATCGTGACTTTGCTGCCAAAGCGGGAATACATTTGGGCAAATTCGATGCTGACCGGACCGGCACCGAAAACAATCAGTTCGGTGGGCAGGTGTTGGAGCTTTAAGGCTTCGACGTGAGTAACATATCCGGTTTCTTCAATGCCTTCTATGGGCGGCACTGTGGCCTTGGAGCCCGTGGCAATAATTATTTTTGCGGCACTGAGTGTCTCTCCGTTCAGCCGGACTTCCGTAGCTGAGATAAACTTTGCGTATCCTTCCAGCAAGGTGACCTCTTCCAATCCTGCCAGCACTTTTGCATATT
The DNA here is from genome assembly GCA_024277475.1 of Deltaproteobacteria bacterium. Next base: position 454 of record JAJRVC010000235.1, on the reverse strand, counting down.
TTTCCTGCCGCATGCGCGATACCAGATCCAGTTCATCCTCAATAAGGGTCCGGAAGTCAAACTTTTTAACTGCAAGTTCTATCCCCGGGAATTCATGATTTTGTGCCAGATGCAAAAGCTCGCCGGCTCGAAGCAGACGTTTAGAGGGAACACAGCCCACATTGACACAGGTTCCGCCCAAGGGCAGCCCGGCATTGATCATGACGGTTTTGGCTTTCAGTTCATTGGCGCGGATCGCGGCGGCAAAGGAACCGGCCCCGCCGCCGATGATGATCAGATCAAAATGGTGCATTTCTTCCTTCTTTTTTAATGCTTGTAAAATTGATGTGGCCACAAAAGGCATAGAAAGCACAAAAATAAAATTCGATTATTTTCTCTCCGCTATTTATACGATTCTCCGATTAGAAAGTAACCGACAAAGATCGATAACAAAATCATCCGTTACTTATTCTTT
>JAJRVC010000234.1 GCA_024277475.1 Deltaproteobacteria bacterium | reverse complement strand
CTCAATGCCCGATTACGGCAAGCTCTCCAACCGCTCTACCGATGATATGCTGGCCGGTGCGCGGGTGGAAATAGCTCCTTATAAGCGTGACGCCATGGATTTTGTGTTGTGGAAACCCTCAAGCGATGACCTGCCGGGCTGGGACAGTCCGTGGGGTCGTGGACGACCGGGCTGGCATATTGAATGTTCAGCCATGTCTGAAGCCTATCTCGGTGAGGAGTTTGACATTCATGGTGGTGGTGTCGATCTGGTGTTTCCCCATCATGAAAACGAAGTTGCCCAGAGCCGCTGCTGCTTTGGCACCAGAACCATGGCGCGATACTGGATGCACAATGGTCATCTTCAGGTTGAAGGCGAGACCATGTCGAAATCGCGCGGCAATTTCCTCACAATAAATGACCAGTTGCATGACTGGCCGGGCGAAGTTTTGCGCCTGACGATGCTCAAAACCCACTACAGGCAGCCGTTTGACTGGACTGTAAAGGCATTGCAGGAAAGCCAGAAAAATCTGGAAAAATGGTATGATCAGGTGAAGGGTGCAAATGTTGGTAGCGTTGATGAGGACGTTATTGCCGCTTTAAGCGATGATTTGAACACACCGCTGGCTTTTTCAAAACTCCATCAGATTAAGGATGCTGAGACATTGGCAGGCACTTTATCAATGTTGGGGTTTTCTTTGGATATTAATGCCTTAAACTCAAAAACTAAAGCTCTTTTGCCCTTATCTCCATTCCAAAGAATATGTTCAAATATACCTGTCGCTACTTCATTGCTTGGTAACGCTTTCCAATTAGACGAGATTACACCATCAAAATTCATTTCACTGTTCATATGGCACTCCTATGCTTGCTATTATAATTAACTATATACTTTGCGCGCAAAGTAATAATGCAACAGCAAATATGGACTGTCAACTACTTTGCGCGCATAATAAAAACTTTCTGCATATTTCATTCCCCCTTCCTTCATAAGGAGGGGGTAGGGGAGGGTTGGATTTCATATTGCCAATCCTCATAAAACTTATGCAAGGCTCTGTTTATGAGCCATCGCAGGAGTAAATAAATGATACCGAACAAAAAACCTTACCTTTTGATATTCGCTTTGTTGATGGGGTTTTGCGGGGTCATCCCCACTGCATTTTCGGAAGATAAAGATCATGGTGATCATTCCGGTGCGCCAGCAGTTCCAGGGGGAGAATATCTGCAACCCGATGCCATGGACCATGGACACATGGGTCATGGCGAAAGTGATGGCAGTATTTTCCGAACCAAAGGGGCTCATGATGACATGGGGATGTCGAAACCCAAAGGCCTGAGTGGCAAAGCCCTTTTAGCACGGGGTCGCAATATATTTTTACATATGTGTGTGTTCTGCCACGGCGAGGACGGTAATGGCGGCGGCAAGGCCACCGAATATCTTTACCCCTGGCCACGGGACTTCCGTGCAGGAATTTTCAAGTTTCGCACCACGCCCACCGGAACTCTGCCGCGCGATGAAGATTTGTATCGAACCATTGTCGAGGGCATACCTGGAACTTCCATGCCCGCATGGAAAGATGCGTTGACCCCGGAAGATACCTGGGCATTGATCAATCACATAAAAAACTTTTCTGCACGATTTAAAAAAGAAAAACAGGGCGAAAAAATCGTACCCCAAACCCATCCCGTTTCTTCGCCTGAATTAATTGCAAAAGGTAAAAACCTTTATCAGGAATTAAAATGCAACCGCTGTCATGGAGATTCCCTGAAAGGCGATGGCGAACTGGCCGAGTCACTGATGGATGCCTGGAAACATGCCGTATTTGTCCACGACATTACCAATCCACAAGCACTGAAGGGCGGCCATAAACCGGATGACATTTTCCGAACTCTCTCCGCCGGCCTCGATGGAACGCCGATGCGGTCTTATATCGATATCCCGGAAGAGGACCGCTGGGCACTGGTGCATTACATCCGCTCAAACTTTATTAAAGAATTTAAAAAGGCCGAGTTTGAAACCGATATTTATTCCTTTCCTGTTGATTTTGAACTGAGCACCGACCCGTTCAGCCCGGTCTGGGACGGAGTGAAAACAACCAGCCTGGTATTGCGTCCACTCTCCGCTCGTCGTGATGCCGTTGAATTTGTCAATGTTGCATCGGTCAACAATGGAGAACAACTTGCTATTCGTATCAAATGGAACGACCCCACTCATGACGCTTTTTCTGAGTTGCATTCCGACACATTCCGTGATGGCGTTGCGGTGCAGTTCGCATTGGGTGCCGTGACACTGCACACTCACGGTCACAACGAACCGTTTTTTGGAATGGGAAACCGTAACAAGCCGGTAAATATCTGGCATTGGAAAGCCGGACTCGAAGAGGCACTTGAAGCAGAAGACGATCTCGAATATGCCGGTGGCGGGGTCGATATGGATGCCCTGATCTACGGCGGCATCATGTCAAACCCGGTTTCAAAATTGAACGCAACAGGCAATAACCCTGTTGAAGAATTGAACGCCGAGGGATTTGGCACCATTACACCACAGCCCCCCGAAAACCAGAATATCGATGGCGCAGGAGAATGGAAAGACGGCATGTGGACGGTGGTCTTCCTCCGTGACATGCCTAAAACCGGAAAATGGGATGTGGATTTTGCCAAGCGTATCGATCCCGCCCTGATGGCCTTTGCTGTCTGGGATGGGGTCAAAGAAGACCGAAACGGTCGCAAGGTCATCAGCGTATGGCAACGTTTTAATATTATAAAACCCGAATAAATGCCCTCGTTGATTTACTACCGTGTTTTCAAGGTCGGAATTTTTTTTCTGATTTATTGCTGTGTCCCTTCTGTTTTCGCGGCAGAAAAAATCGGGTTGGGTGAATTGGACCGGTTGATAAAAATCCACACTCCCAAAAAAGTCGTTGCAGGTTTTGATTCTAAAGTTGGGCCGACGAAAAAAGTTCAACTGCTTCCTGAAACTGAGCCGACTGTCTTCTCCATTCCCGGATTCAAAGCCTATGGTTGCCGTGAATGTCATCAAGCGGATGACCTGCTAAACTTTTCTATCAACCGCATGCGGCACACCCTGAAACATTTGCATGCTATTTTCCCAGACCTTGCTCCCGCACCCTTGAAGCAATTCATTATTCAGTCCTGGTCCGGCGAATTACTGCAACCCTGGCAGTTTGCACACACGACTTTCGACTCTATCCGGTTTTCTCCCGCAGCCATCCTGATAGACAGCCGCGTCTATGGCAATGCGACACATCTGCACGAATCGCTTCACTTGACACAACCGTTTCTGGGTGCCGCCAATGAGTTGGAAGCTTATGGACTGAACATTCGGTCCGACCCAAAGTTTTTAATGTTAAATTTTCCTTATTTTGCAGACACGGTCACGGCTTTTTTCCTGCCCGAATTTCCGAAAATGCTGGATCAGTTTTTTGCCCGACCCACAAAAGAAGATATAAATATCCCCAAAGAAGTGCAGTGGTTCTTATTGCCATTTGATGATGAGGGCCTGATAAAACTTTCACGGGCAATAAAAAAAATGGAGCCGCTTTTAAAAGAGGTTGAACGGCTGAACCGCAAATTTCCGGTCGAGGCAGCTTATCTTGGAGAACAAACAAGAGCACTTTCTTTGCTACTCGATATTGCCGCCGCAAAACTTTTACCCCTCCCGGAAATAATAGAGTCGGATAGAAAAGAAGCGTTCTCCATTCTCGGACAACAGTTTGACAAGCTCGATAACACCCGCCTGGGTTACCGTATTGATCGCAAGCATGAATCGTTGATGATCCTCACTTATAAAATGAAAATCAAAGACCCCCAACGGCGACGGGGCCTCTATTTCCATTTCTTAAAAGATCGATATGTGGGAGGGGATGGCAAAGTAAAATTAAAAATTTCAGACAAAGAGGATTTAAAAAAGTTTGTCGAAGAAAAACGCGTTCAAATAACCCGCATGATGAAATCAAAAAACTTCACCGAAATCGAAAGCCAGGGTGCAGCAAAACTACTGGGCGTAGGGCCAATAGGTCAGAGCCCGGTTGCGATTCCCGAATAATTGGGCATGTGAACAAGAAATTTTTATGGGGGGGGGATTCCCGAAAGCTAAAATACGCTTTTGGGGAGCAAAGCTACGCTTTGAGGATATGCAAGCGAGCTAATGTAAAAGGCTTGTGGGTGCCTTTTAGCTTTGCGGGCACCGACCCTATTACCTGTAGCGGTACGCTACAGTTTGCTGGCGGGGGTGACTAGTGCCGGGCCTTTGACGTGGTCTTCGAGGGTTTCTGCTTGTACCTTATCCTGAAGTTTCATCAGTGCGTCTATGACCATTTCTGGTCGTGGCGGACAACCGGGGATATAAACATCCACCGGAATCAATGTGTCGATTCCCATTACCGTTGAATAGTTATCGTAGAATCCGCCGGAGACGGTACATACCCCATAGGCCACCACCCATTTCGGTTCTGTCATCTGGTTAAAAACTTTAACCAGAATCGGTGCCTGTTTATGACTGATGGTTCCCACCACCATAAGCAGATCGGCCTGCCGGGGAGAGAAACGGGGAAACGCCGCGCCCATACGATCCAGATCGTACCGGGGACCGGCCACGGACATAAACTCCATGCCGCAACATGCGGTGATGAAGGGATAGATAAAAAAGGAATATTTCCGTGCCCAGTTGATGGCCTGCGTCATTTGCGTAACGATGACGTTATTGCCCAGACTCATCTCGGTCTCTGTTCTATATAATCCAGCCATTGAACCGCTCCATGGAAATAAATGATGCCATATATTAAAGTATTTTCCCCAAAAAACCAACCCCCAAGCTACCGCTTGGAGGGGATAGGTCGGTGCCCGTCAAGCTGGCAAATATCGCTACCCCTTTCACTATAGTTCGCTAACACTGCTCCCCACGCGAGTGGGGTTGAGAGATTGAGGGTAAGCAGTGTATAATAACTTTACCCGGAAAACGTCGTAATGATAAATTTAGAAATCTGACCAGCCTGCAGGGTTGGGCGCATGGAGAAAAAGGAAAATGGATTACAGTGGCAACAAAGCAGCAGTAGGACAGGAGCGGGCAATTTCAGAGACCGAATCCATTGTCAGTATGAATTTGAGCAAAGACGGTAAAACTCTCGATCTTACAGCCACTTACCTGAAAGAATACGGGGCAAAAGATATTTCCATGATGGAATCGTTACGACCTTTAACCACTTTAGCATTTGGCACCAACCTCTGTGGTGCTAAAGGTGTGAAATGGCTGGCGCAGTCTGAAGTGCTGGTCAACCTGACATCTCTCAACCTGTTTTACAATAAAATCGGTAATGACGGAGTCAAATATATTGCGGTCTCAGATAATCTTTTGAGCTTGCAGAATCTGGTCATCACCGATAACGAGATAACCGATGAGGGCGCGATCACTTTAGCCAAGTTTCTGCCACTTTTTACCAATCTGGTGCGACTGGACCTGCGCCTCAACCGGATTAAAGACGAAGGTAAAGATGCCCTGAAAGAAGCGCAAAAAATGTCCTCCATAAAACATCTGCTACTCGACAAAGTCGAAGGCTTCCAAGTCAAATAACCCTCTAGCGAGGGGGGCAATTAGTCAGTGCCCGTCAAGCATTGCAAATACCATTAAGCCTTTTACATTTAGCTTTCCAGCATTTCCTCAAGGCATCGGCCTTGCCACGCCGCACGTCATCGCGAACGACCAGACAGACTGTGTCGCAATAGGTTGATGCAAAGCCATGATTGGATTAAAATAGACTTGCTCATATGCTTCGTTATGATTTTTACCTGAAAACAAAGCGTTACTCCTAATCCCCTGCAGTTTAAGAAGGAACTTTTCCTATGGCACATCGTTATGGAAACCGCCCACAGACGCAGATGTTTCCTG
>JAJRVC010000233.1 GCA_024277475.1 Deltaproteobacteria bacterium | reverse complement strand
AACTTAAAGCGCGAGATGGCTTGGTGATAGGGTTCAGGATTTTCCAGCAGGGCAAAAAGTTTTTTCCGTAAAAGTTCAGCTGAAAGTTTGCCCCAGGAGATGTAATCCACCAAATTTTGCCGGTGAAAAGCCCGGGCCCGAATAATTTGCTCCTGGCGGGGTGTTTCCCGGGGGATCACCAGACTGATGGTTCTCTGACCAAGAATTTCACAAAGAGTGTTGTAGCCCCCCATACTGACGACGACGTCCGCCGCTGCAAAGATTTTTTCCATTTGTCGATAAAAATGGTAAGTTCGCACCCCCAGCCGTCGAGCCCGTTTGAAAACATCTTTTCTTTCATGCTTTGGCATAAACGGTCCGGTAATTAAAACACTTTTAAACGGGGGGCCATCAGCAAAAGATTCAAGTGTGGACAGAAACGTATCCATGACCCTGTAACCATCGCCGCCGCCACCGGTGGTAACTACCACCAGTTTCTCACCGTTTTTCAGCCGGAGCTCTTTTTTGACATTACGTACCGCGTCTTTACCCGGAATTTTTCGTGGAATATATCCGGTGAAATGCATCTTACGGCTTACGGATTCCGGAATTTCATATTCTGTTATGGGATTATAAAATCCCTGAATTCCGTATATCCAGATCTCACTGTAAAGATTCTCCAGGTGCTTATAAACCTTTTTTTCCCGCCAGTCCTTTTTGACGGATTCCGCATCATCCATAATATCCCGCAGCCCCAGAATAGATCGGGTGTCGGGACGGCAGCGCTTAAACCATTGTAGGGTAGGCAAAATCTCTTTTTTCAGCCCAAGGGGTTCCTTGTCCACAATGAAAAGGTGGGGTTGAAAGGTTTTGGCTGTTGCGGTGATGATATTCTTGCGGATGTCAAGGGCATGGCGCGCATTGATTTTGATGGAAAGAGGCAGGTACTCATCGTTTGTTTTTTTGATCATTCCCGGAATCCGGACAAAATCGATTCGTTCGGGAAACGAGAAACGACCGGCAATGGGGGAACCGGTCAGTATCAGGATATTGATGCGGGGAGCCAGCAACTGGGATGCGATGGCCATCGTCCTTCGGATGTGTCCAAGGCCCTAGGTGTCATGGGAATACATCAGGATGTTATAGGTAGAATTGTGGAACATTGCCTTTTCAGGTCACCATGTGTAATCGTCGTACCGTTAGAAATAGTTTTTCCAGATGAGAGCTTATTATGGGAAAAAGTTGGTTTTGTCAAGAAATCGTCAGATTTTAATTCTCTAATCCTTCCCTTTAACACACTATTTTGTTATAAGTCTGCAGAAAATCAATTTTATCCACGGTGGCGTTCCCCCCCTGTGTTCAAAGGTTCAGAATTCCAATGTTCAGGGCTCAGAGATTCAGGGTTCTGAGTTCAAGCAGCCCTGGTCTGCGGCTGCGCTTCCAGGCCGGCTTCATGCTCGACTTCGTCCCGTAGGGCCTACGCCTCGGAGAGTGCGGTATGATAAGGAATTCTGTCTATTATAAATTGATAGGTAGGGATTCCACAACCCGGAACGCTGAACCCTGAACCGCTCAACCTGGTTACAAACATGAAAGTGAACACCCAGCGCCTTATCGACCGCACCATCGGAACAATAATTTGCCGCGTATTTTCGTTGTATCATCGGTTCTTCGCAAAAGAATCCAAGCCGGGCGAAATAAAAAATATACTCGTCATCCTCTTGTCCGAAATGGGGGCCCTGGTTTTAGCCTATCCCATGTTTCAGCGTCTGAAGGAAAAATTTCCGGATGCCGTGTTGCATGTGATGCTGTTTGAAAAAAATCGTGAAGTGGTGGATTTGCTGGGAGTCATTCCGCCGGAAAATATTTTAACGATCAGCGATAAATCCATGTCCGCGTTTATAAAGGATACGGCAGGTGTCTTGTTCAGTATGCGAAAGATCAAATTTGACACGGTCATCGACTGTGAGCTGTTTTCGAGAATCAGCAGTATCCTGGCATTTCTCAGCGGCAGTGCCGTGCGAGTCGGATTTCATCCCCACACCCAGGAAGGCTTATACCGCGGAAATTTTATGAATCGGCCTGTGCTTTATAATCCCTATCATCATATTTCCCGGCAGTTTCTGACGTTAGTCGAAGCTATAGATTCCGAAACCCATCCAAAGGCCAAACGCCGGGTTCCGAATGAAATGCCATCGATCCCGGCAATCGAGGTCGGGCCAAAAGAAATTGAAAACGCAAAAAAAACTTTATACGATACCGCTCCGGGAATCGAGGGCAAAAAGATCGTGCTCATCTACCCAGGCGGTGGTCTGTTGCCCATTCGGGCCTGGCCGCTGGATTATTATTGCCGGTTGACGGCAGAATTGCTTCACAAAGGATATGCCGTGGGTATCATCGGTCTGGCGGAAGATAAGGCTGTGGCCCGGACCATCTTATCTCATCCGCAAAACACGAGTTGCGTGGATTTAACCGGTTACACCAAAACCATCCGGGAGCTGATGATGATATTTCATTTTTCAGCGCTTCTTATCACCAACGACGGCGGTCCCGGCCATTTCGCTGCCATGACGCCCATTCCCACCATTATTTTTTATGGTCCTGAAACACCGACGCTGTATGGCACCCTGAATGAAAACACCCTAAATTTTTATCTGAATTTTTCATGCTCGCCTTGCGTAACTGCTTACAACCACCGCAAATCTACCTGTGATGGAAATAATTTGTGTTTGAAAAAAATAAGTCCGGATACAGTGCTGGCGAAAGCGTTGGACATTTTAGAGAGGTAGATAAATCGTGCTAAACCGGTGAAGTCCGTTGTAAAAATATGATTTTGTAGAAATCCCAGACACAGTGTAGCCACTTGCCGTGCCTGTCCCCAGGCAGTTCATATGACGGGTTAACTAAAAAATCAATTCACTGTTCCGGCCAGGCGGTGTTTCATACGAACCCGGTTGCCGGCAGCCAAGCGGCTTAATGTGGTTTCACAGGATATGGTTTATAGGTGTTCAATCCAGGCTTCCCGAACTTTTTATCATCGCCTTTGCCCTGGCTATATTATTTGCGGCACTCCTGTGACGGGGATTAAGCTGAAGAACTTTTTGCCACTCAGATAGTGCCCGTTTCAGTTTTCCCTGCATCGCATACGCCAACCCAAGATTATAGTGGGCCTCAATGACTTCGGGATCCAATTCAATGACTTTGACATAGTGCCGAATCGCCAGGTCCATTGAACCTTGCTTGGCATAGAGAGTGGCAAGGTTGTAATGGGCTCTCATCAGGTCCGGGTTGATCGTAACGGATCGGCTAAAATTTTCCATGGCCTTTTTCAAATTGCCCTTTTGATGATAAACCAGGCCCAGGTTGTAATAACTCTTAGCGTGATTCGGATAAAGTTTGATTGCCGTTTCAAATTCCTGCTGGGCTTCGGTCAACAGGCCCCGCTTTAAATAGGCCATACCGAGTCCGCCGTGCGCAACGAGACTGCCTGGTGAGCTTTGAACCGTCTTGGACCACAACACAAAATTGTTCCGCCAATCGGGGTTGCGTGTTAAGGTGGCGGTCGCATAAAGACCGAGAATTGCCAGTGTCGGTATCAGTGTAGCCACAGTCGCAGCGGTCGGCCGGGCGAACCATTTTCTTGCCACCGCCTCGATAACGGTTGGAACCACCAGACAAAATCCGATGAGAGGTATATAAAGGTATCTTTCGGCAAAGGGGTTGTAAATTTCGATCAGGTTGGAAACGGGAATTAGGGTGAGTAAAAACCACCCTATCCCGAAAAAGGCCGCTTTCGAATATCGATAGATGAGAAAACTGAGGCCGGCCAGTCCCATGACGCCGGTAAAGCCGATCAGGTTCGAACCATTAAAAAAACTGTTCGGATAGGAAAAAACATAATCCGCAGTTAGATTCAGCGGGAATATTGCAAGCTTGATGAAGCTGAAGATATGATCGGGCAGATAAATAATCCTTTCAACCAAGCTGCCGTGGGTAAATTTCAGGTAGCCGCCGGGATTAGATAGAATGAAAAACCGAATGAATAGATAAAACAGGCTGACGGCAACAAATCCCGAATAAAACCAGGCTCTTTTCTTGAGGGTATTTAACAAATGTTTAATAGTTATGCGGTCCTGTTGACCTTCTCGCAGCACAAAGTCGTAAAGTAAGATAATGGCCGGCAGTGTTATGGCCATTTCTTTAGACAATAATCCCAAAAAATAAAAAAACAGGGCCAAAGAATACCCCCTAATATTTGATGCTACATATCTGGCTTTTAATCTTATATAAAATATCAGGGATAACAGGAAAAATAGGGCAGCCAGGGGATCATCATTAAAATCAATACAATTGACCGCCTCAGAAAGCGCCGGATGACTGGCAAACAGCAGCCCTGCGATCAGTGCGCCAAGTTGATCTTTCAGGATTAAACTAGCCAGCCAGTAAACCAGAACGGCATTGAGGGTGTGCAATAACAGGCTTGCCAGATGATAATAAAATGGATCCAGCTCTGCAATTGTGTAGATCAGAAAATAAGAGAGCGTGGCGACGGGTCGATAACTGGCCTCGAGGCCGGCAATTTTAAAATAAGACTGAGTAAATAAAGAGGATAGGAATTGACCCGGTTGTTTGAGATATTTGTTTTCAACAATTGCGCCAAAGTCGTCAAAGACAAAGCCGTTGGACAAAGAGTTATGATAAACAATGAGACAAAGAAGCACCAGCAAAGCGACCGGAAGCAACTGTTTTGCTGCGATCCTTGGAGCATCCCTACCTGTTTTTTGATGGGAACCGGTAGATTGGGTTGATTTTTTCCGTTTCATTGTTTGATGTGGAATAATGGGTTCCGGGATAATGCAATCTTCTGTAAAAATGGCCATAAATAGCACAACTAATTGGTTTTGTACAGGTAATAGACCTTTTACAGGTAAATCCGTGATAAAAAAAATTTGCATAACGGACTCGGATTGGATAGATTATGTGTGAACATAAATATTTTACTTTGAGGGTTTCTTATGCAATTCGAACCGGTCATCGGGCTTGAAATACATGCCCAGCTAAAAACCAACACCAAAATATTTTGCGCCTGTTCAACGTCCTTCGGCGCACCGCCCAACACCCATACCTGTCCGGTTTGTTTGGGAATGCCGGGAGTGCTGCCGGTGCTCAATAAAAAAGTGGTGGACTACACCCTGCGCATGGCCCTGGCCACAAACTGTGAAATCGCCGCTGAAAGTCGCTTTGCGCGCAAAAACTACTTTTATCCGGATCTGCCCAAAGGATACCAGATATCCCAGTATGAACTGCCCATCGCCGAGCACGGCGCTGTCGATGTCGAAGTCAACGGCAGCCTTCGCCGCATCGGGATTACGCGCATTCACATGGAGGAAGATGCCGGCAAATTGGGCCATGACCCGCAGCGACCCGTCAGTAGGGTGGATTTCAATCGCACCGGGGTGCCCCTGATTGAAATCGTCAGTGAACCGGATATCCGCAATCCTGAAGAAGCCGGGGCTTATCTCAGACAGCTCAGATCCATCGTGCGCTACCTGGGCATCTGCGACGGCAACCTGGAGGAGGGAAGTTTCAGATGCGATGCGAATGTGTCGATCCGTCCAGTGGGATCCCAAACCCTGGGCACCCGCACGGAGCTTAAAAACTTAAACTCGTTTAAGCACGTGGAAAAGTCGCTGCAGTATGAAATCAGCCGCCAGCAGGAAGTCATACTGGATGGCGGACAGATCGTTCAGGAAACCCGGCTCTGGGATCCCGACAAAAATCAAACCATGTCCATGCGCAGCAAAGAAGATGCCCACGACTATCGCTACTTTCCGGACCCCGATCTGCTTCCCCTGGTCATCGACGACGGCTGGATTCAAAACGTTAAAAAAAGCCTGCCGGAGCTTCCCGATGAAAAAAAGAGGCGTTTCATGGAGCAATACGAGCTGCCCTCATACGATGCCGGGCTGTTGACCTCTGATCGGGAGCTGTCGGATTACTTTGAAGACTGCGTGGGTATTTTCGCCAGGCCCAAGCAGGTCAGCAACTGGGTAATGGGCTCTTTGCTGGGGATTTTAAACATTCGGGGCAAAACCATTAAAGATACGCCGGTTTCTCCTGACAACCTGGCCCGGCTTCTGGCACTGGTTGAAGAAGGGGTGATCAGCGGCAAGATAGCCAAAACCGTCTTTGACGAGATGGCCCAAACGGGTAAACCGGCCCAACAGATCGTTGAGGAAAAGGGGCTGGTCCAAATTTCCGACTCGGACGTCATCGAAGACATTGTTTCAAAGGTGATCGCCGGCAATCCCAAAGAGGTGGACGCCTATAAACACGGTAAAACCAAACTATTGGGCTTTTTTGTCGGTCAGGTCATGAAAGAAACCCGGGGCAAAGCCAACCCGAAGCTGGTGAATGAGATATTGAAGGGGAAGCTGGAATAAAAATGGCACGGAAGGGTTTGTTGTATGTTGGGTGTTGTAGGTGGTCAGTTGTTTGTTGTTTGTGGTTTGTGGCAGAGAATTTAGAGACCCGTAATCCGTGCGTTGGGTCTATATTCGCTATCTTGATGATGGGTTTCGTAACCTCTACTCTGTTAAATGTCTAACCGGTCGCACGATTTGCAACGCTAAGGGAACGTCCCTTTTCTAAAAGCTTCAAACACAAAGAGCGTATGATCTCCAGTTCATGTAAAAACTCGCGCTGTGCCTCCTCTGTTGGCAAACTATCAAAGAGGTCCGGCAACTGTACCCCATGGCTCATGATTGCATTGGCCTGATTGTTTCTGAGAAGTTTTCGAACATAGAGGCAATTGTCTGCATGATAAAAACGTTGAATAGCCTCTGTCGCACTCAGTACCCCGCTGGCTAATGACTGAGCTATGCCTAGATTCAAAAGCGCAAAGTGTTCCAACTGTTCTGTTTGGCCCCAGCTTGCATCCGAGAAAACAACACGGAATGGATTGATTTGCCTCATGGTTTTATCGTCCCATAAAAGAATTTGACATTAGCGACACAGCCGGATTCGTGTTCAAAGTAATGAACTTCGCCGAAATTACCCTGCTTGATTACTTTTTTCCACTTGCCGACACGCAAAATCCGCAACTCGCGAAGCACGGCTCGGTTGCGTACCGGGTACTTGAGGGCGCCACCTCGGACCGGGATCCAGCCTTGCGGCATCGAACCTGACGAATAGATTTCAGCGTAAAGGGTGAGGGGCATTCGTGTCAGCTTCTTCCTACATCAAGTTACCGATGACTGGCATTCTAATAAAAGGCTTCAGTGTTCTGCTGTGTTCTGCTTCATTATCAGATGATGCCATGAAATAGTACCATGGTCAAGGCCATGTTTGACAAAATCACTAAAAGCCGGGATTTGATAATCATATTTTAAAATGTTATAGATAGGCTCCGTCCGATAACGGATTTGTCATCGTGATTTAAAGGGGCTATATCCACGTGAAAAATAGCTTTATCACCGATACAATGGCGTTAATCTTAAGGCTTAATTATTCAGAAAATAAGTTGGGTTAAGCGGGATGTGGGCACGATTTACGTTGGGTTCGCCTATCTTAATGCACCTCAAAAGTTTGAAACAGTAACAAAACTAGCGAACCCAACAAGATTGGCTGCAAACCGTCGGCTTAGCCCAACCTGTGAACGGCTACCAACAAACAACAGACAACATACCACTGACAAAAAATGAAGAAGGGACATAGCCTTGAAACCATTAAAGTTTACAATAATTCGGTCTTTTTTAATCTGTTTCTTAGTCGTATTAGTGCTATCCTTCAATTTTTCTTATGCACAAGCCCCCAAACGCATCGCCCTGCTGCCGTTTAAAATCAATGCGGCCCAGGATCTGTCGTTTTTACAGGATGGCATATTTGATATGCTTTCCACGCGGCTTGCCAAAGAGGGCCAGGTTGAAGTGATCGGCCGGGCGCAGGTGGATGCGGCCATTCAGGCCGTGACGGCATCCGGCACAGTCAATGAAACCGCCGCTCGCAGCATCGGCAGCCGTCTGAATGCGGATTTCGCTTTATTCGGCAGTCTGACGGTACTGGGAAACAATGTGAGCATCGATGCCAAAATGGTGGATATTGCCGGCAGCAGGCCGACGATGACTTTTTTCGACCAGAGCCGGGATTTAGGATCTGTGATCAGCAAAATCGACCTGATCGCTGCGGATATCAATGATAAAATATTCGGCCGAACCCAGGTCGCAATCCAGGCACCCGCCGCTGCTCCACCTCCACCAACCCCAAAAAAAGGGATTTACGCTCACCCCGAAAGCCTTCTTAAAGACGATGGTTTCATCAGCCAGGGTAAAGACACGGCGGGTTCGGGGGATTTTATGTCTGCAGAAGCCCGGCAAGCCCGGCAAAAGTTCTGGAAAAGTGCCAATTTCAGGCATGTCATCAACGGGGTTGCCCTGGGGGATGTGGACGGTGACGGTAAAATTGAAACGATTACCGTCACCCCCGATACCGTCATCATCTATCGTTCCGAAGGCAGCCGCTTTCGCAAAGTAGAGGAAATTTCCGCCGGCGGCAGCCTGAATCTAACCGGCGTGGATGTCGCCGATATCAACGACAACGGGACTGCGGAAATTTTTGTCACCACGCTCAACGCCAAAAAAAACGTGCTGGTCTCGTTTGTGCTCGAATTCGACGGCCAAAACTTTGTCCGCCTGGTAACCGGCAGCCCCTGGTTTTTCCGGGTGGCGGACACCCCCGTACGGGGAAAAATTCTGCTTGGCCAGCGCCCTAGGGTCAATGACCCCTATTCAGGTAAAATTTATGAAATGCAGTGGCAAAATCAAGCTTACGCTCCCGTCGATGCAATCAAGACCCCGCGCCGGACCAATCTTCTGGGATTCACCATCGGCGATGTCCTCAGCAACGGCCAGGAAACTGCGGTGGGTTACAAACCAAACGACCATCTGCGGGTGATGGACGGCGCCGGAAAGGTTATCTGGGATGGCAGCGATCGGTTGGGCGGCAGCATGCTGCATTTCAGCGCCCCGCCGGAAGACCGCGGAGATGTCGACAACCGGATCTACCTGCCGCTGCGGCTGCTGATCTGGCAAAACGCCCAGGCCAGTGCGGTCATTACCGTCCACAATTACGAGCTGAGCGGCTACACACTCGAATTCCGTAAATATACCAAATCCGCCATCGTGGCCCTCACCTGGGACGGTCTCGGTCTGGTGCCCGGCTGGAAAACCCGCCAGATTTCAGGCTTTATCCAGGATTTTGCCGTCGGTGATTTTGACAACGACGGGCAGCCCGAACTGGTGGCCGCCGTGGTGCTCAAAGAAGGAACGGCCATGCTGGGAGGCGGACCGAAAAGTACCCTTATTGCCTATGAGCTGGGCGGGATTCAAAAGCGGGGAGTTCAGGAATGACCCGTTGCGAATGACGATGGGCGAATTACACCCAAGGGGGGCAGGCTTTCCCCTACTATTTTTGCGGGTAGAACCGTCAGGATCGTTTAGATGGTTTCTTTTTCGATTAAGCTGGCGACTTCGGGTGCCGGCGGCGGGGCTGAATAACGAACCGTAGAATATCGAACCGCGGAATCACGAAGGATGATGTGGCCGCAAAAAGGCACAAAAACCACAAAAACAGAATTTTACACTTAATAATAGGTTATTAGATCAAAATTCGAAAATTTTGACTTTTTACGAGATTGTCAAGGATGGAATCGCTGCACTCCGTCTTTTGTAGTTAATCCGTCATCCGGCCCGGAGAGCTCACCCCACGATTTATCGCTAAAGCCTACGAAGTGAATCCCCCTTTTTTAACATAAAAAAACCGGAGCCCAAAGGCCCCGGTTTTTTTATGGTGCTGATTAAACGGTTACAGACGGTTTAGAAATCGATCTGCCATTTGGCGCCTGCGTAATAAGAGTTTCCCTCTTTGTCGCCGCTCTTGGTCTTGCCGTCATTATAATAGCCGATTTCCGGGATGATATGGACGCCCGGTGCCAGAGCAATGACGGATTGGCCGTAGAAGGCCTGGGAGTTTGAACTGCGTTGATTGTCCGGGTCATCGTTACGGTAGCCGTAACCCGCTTCAAAACTAATCATGTCGCTGAGTTTGAAGCCGCCCACCAGGGCACCCTGAAACGAAGTGGTGTCGTCGGTGTTTCTGCTGCCGACTTTCCAGGTCGCAACACTGCCCTGGTTATGAAATCCCGGGATACCATACCCGGCATTGCCCCAGTTCTGGCCGTAGCTGACGGCTCCCTTGACATAGGCCGGGCCGAAGTTAAAGCCCGTGGTGGCGCCGATGGTATAGGTGGTTACTTCGACATCTTTGGGGTTGGTAGCGACACCGTTTTTGATGCCGACCGCATCCTTGATGGAATAGTAGTTGTACCCACCCTGGATTGCAAAGTTCCAGGTATCAAAGGCCATGCCCCAGGAAGCATCGATTCTGGGGAGCCAATTTTTAGTCGTGCCGCTGTTCATCCCGCTAAGCCGTCCGCCCTGCAGTTCACTAAAAGAAATCCCAAAACCACCGAAATTCAGGCGGAGTTGGCCATGGCGGGAGCCGTACTGGGTACCGACACCCAGCAGACCGAGATCGCCGTCAAATACCTGGCCGGAGATGAACTGGTCAACCGGAGTGTAGTCTTTGCCGACGGTCAGTTTGCCGGCCCCGAAATTCCAGGTCCCGAAAACTCGTCTGGCCGTGACGGAGGATTCGTTGATTCCGACTTCAATGCGGCCGCTGACAGCCTCGGCCTTGACCTTGGCGCCTAACCGGCTGTTACCCTGCAGGTTCCACTGCAAGCCGTCAATATCGGTGCCGCCGGGGCGATTTTCCGATGTGTAGAAGGTGGCCATACGGGCAGAGCCGTAAAAATTCCAATCCACCGCCATGGCCGGTACGGTAAAGCATACCAGCGCCACTGCTGCAATAAGTATCGCTAATTTCTTCATCTTAAATTTTCTCCTTAACGTGGAAAGTTGGTTGAAAGTTTGCCTAATTATTTCTGTTCGCCTTGTACCGCTTGAACCCATCACCTCCCTTCCAGGCAAAAAATAATACCCACATCAGCCGTTTGGAGCCCCATGCCCCGCCTAATAGCCTAATATTTTTAATCTTTTTAAAGCCGATGCCGGTAATTATGAAAATTTTAGAATGGATAATCCGTTAAGTCAAGGTTTTTTTGTAAATTATTATATTTATTTTATTTCCGGCTCACGATCAAAAAAATTCACTTTCATACAAACGCTCCAGAAAATCATTAATCGGCAAAACATCGATTCCGTCAAAGTGGTAAGCCCGGTTACCGGTATAAATGCCCACCATTTACAAAACCATTGTAAAATTGCGATTCAATCAAGTTCGTACCCACTCTCTACTTTCAGGGCCTTTATCCCTGCAAAATGGCGGGTGTCCATTGTGCATTGGTTCTTCAGAGCAGAAGCGGCAATCAACACTTCTTCCAGGCCTATGGATTGACCGGTTTTCCGTAAATCAGCAAGAATATCCCAGGAAACTAACGCTTCCTTTTCAGCGATAGGAAGGATTTTAACCCAAGAAATAATTTCTTTATTTATTTTTTCCCAAAACACTTTAAAATCATCCCTGAGTGCACTTCCAAAACGCACTTCCATAATGCAGATACAGGACGTAAACAAAGTTAGCACAGATCTATAACACAATTGGGACAGCACTTGTGGGTTGGGACGCTTTTTAACCAATTCACTCAAAATATTCGTATCAAGCAGGTACATTATTCGTCTGAGATTTCTTCTAAAATTCTGGGTACATGCTTCGCTCGATCGTTGACAATCCTATCTATGTCATCAAAAAAAGGATCCTCCTCCTCCAGCCATCCCTTGGCTTTACTCAGGTGCAAATCTATTTCGTCCGCAGGAACCAGGCGGGCCATGGGTTTGCCCCTTTTGGTAATAAGAATATGTTTTTTGCCAAACGCCACCTGGCCTAACAGCTCTGAAAATTTCTTTTTGGCTTCTGCGACATTTATCGTTTCTTCGGTCATGGTTTTCTCCTGATTTAGCAATTATGGTCATGATGACCTAAAAAATGATGAATGTCAATGACAATCTTTGTTTAATGGAAAACGAAGAATCACCTTATTCCATGTGGATCGTATGAAATTCAGTTTCTTT
>JAJRVC010000232.1 GCA_024277475.1 Deltaproteobacteria bacterium | reverse complement strand
GCCGGCGCGTTTGGAGATGAGATCATCATCCAGGCGTCGGATGATTTTGAAGTGACCGGGGTACAGGTGACGGTGGCGAATGAAGACGGGAGTGAAATCGAAGCGGGGGAGGCGGTGGAAACGCCGGCGAGCAAGCGGCCGTTGGCTGTATACGGCAGCGACGGCCGTGGCCACCGGGACGGCGGTGCGCATCGCGGCGACGGACCGGCCGGGCGGCGTCAGCCAGGCCAGTGAGGATGTGACGGTATAGATTATGATGGTTGTTGGCCGGGTACGGCCGTGTTGGTTGTACCCGGCCAACAATGAACAATGAGCAATGAGCAAATGATTTGGGCGTGTTTCGTTGGATTTATGGTTGGTAGGGGCGAGACAGGCGGGTGATACCTTTGCCATGCCGAACGACCTTGTCTCCCGCCTGTCTCGCCCGAAAATGTGGCAAATGGGCGAGCAAATGGGCGAGATGGGCGGTCGGTGAGGCACTCGAACCGCGCGGGAAATCGTTATTTGCTTCGGCTAAGATGATACCGCGCCATCCCGCCCCTATGGCATAATTGGAATTGCTGATACCAGCTGTTTGTGCCGGTGCTGGTGCAGCTGCTGATGTATGCCGCGCCGGTGGTGTACCCGGCCAGCAGTGTGCCGGCGCAGTACCGGTTGTTATACGGCCTGTTCCCGATGGCGGGGGTGATTGAAGGGTTTCGCAGCGCCCTACTGGGGACCAACCCGATGCCGTGGGATTTGATTGGTGTGGGGTCGCTGACGGCGCTGGGGTTGTTTGTCAGCGGGGCGCTTTATTTCCGGCGGATGGAACGGGTGTTTGCGGATGTGGTGTAAGGGACACCAAAGTTTTCATGTCTGATATTGCGATTAAAGTAGAGAATTTGTCGAAACGGTACCGTATCGGCCGTAAAGAAGAGATACATGATACGTTTGCCGGAGCGGCCGCAGACTGGATTAAGCGCCCGGGCAAAAACCTGCGCCGCCTGTGCCGCCTGACCCGCTTTGGCGAAAATGGACACGATCCCGAAGACATCATCTGGGCGTTAAAAGACGTTTCGTTGCATCGTCGAAGGATGGTTACCGGCTTCCGCCCCGAACTGTCCGGCCGGGAGAACATCGACACTTCGGTAAACTCAGGGCAGGCTTCAGCGGGATGCACGCGCGCCTGATTTCGCCACGGTTGCTCACCCTTTGATCAGCCTGGGCATGGTGCTATAATCCGGTCGCTCGACTACATTATGGTTTGGCTGTTTGTAGGAGATGATCACGATGGAAAGACTTGAACGCATAACAATCAATCCCAACGTCTGTCTAGGCCAACCCACCATTCGCGGAATGCGGATCACGGTGAGTGTCATCCTGAAAATGCTGGCGAGCGGCGCCTCTGTTCAGGAAGTGTTGGACGCTTACCCGGAATTAGATGATGATGATGTGAAGCAGGCTATGCAATACGCCGCCTGGGTGGTGTCCGATCAGTTACAGATGGCGCCAACATAGCGAGGCTTGACCGTGCAGCTACGATTCCTGGCGGACATGAACCTTTCGCCGCTGACCGTTAAGGACCTGGGGAAAGATGGGTATGACATCACACGAGTCACCAGCCTGCTTCCCGCAGACGCGGCTGACTCGGAGATTCTGGACCTGGCTCGACAGCAAGGGATGGTTGTGATCACACAAGATCTCGATTTTTCCGCACTGCTGGCGCTTGACGGCAATGACCGCCCCAGCCTGGTTACCTTGCGATTTACGAACACCGATCCGAGCGTAGTTACACAGCGACTGAGACGAGTCCTTCCCCAAATCGAGAACCCCTTGTCTGCGGGCAGCGCTGTCACTGTTGACGACACGACTGTTCGCATTCGCAAGTTGCCCATCCGCTAACTCTGTGTCTGACATCGCCATTCGCGTTGAATCTTTCTCCAAGCGCTACCGCATCGACCTTTTCGTATTGGTATTGATGTTTTTACTCTCCATAACGCCACGCTTATTTTATGTCGCCAGCATCAACAGCGCCTCGCTCACCTATTGGTTTGAAACGGTACGATTTGCCCGGAATGAAGGAGAGAGATTGCCCATACCGCCCACAGCCCATCCTCGCAGCTTGTCATGGCAGGCCATTCGGGCCAGGAATAGCGGTGATTGGGGAACGGTAATCTCTCTGATGAAACCCCTGGCGGATGCGAGCGATCCGTATGCACTTCAGTTTATGGGTTACGCTTATGAAGCTCAAGGAGATTATCCGGCCGCGATAAATGCCTGGGAACAAATCGGATTTGTAGAAGGATTGCTGCGGGTGGCCGAAGCCGCTGAGGGCGCGGCGCAGCCCAATGTTGCGTATGAAGCTTATCTTACCGCCTGGGAAATTGACCCGCGCCAGGCAACAGGTGAACTGGTAAGTTTCTATAAAAAAAGAGGCGAGCTTTTGGCAGCAGAAGAAGTGTTGCGGGAAGCCCTGTTAAACAGCACCTCTTTAGACCGTGTTCGCCCCTATTGGTATCGCACTCTTGCCCAGCTTTTAATGGAGCAGGAACGCTGGGGCGAGGCCGCTGCAACCTGGGAACAGGTCATTCAGAATGCCCATCTGTTTTATCCAGGGGCAGCGCGGCTGGATGAAGCTTATTTTGAAATGGCGTGGGCTTACCATCTGAACGGAAACCCGGCGCTCGCAATTTCGTCCATCGAACAGGCACTTGTTATGAATTCAACCCCAAGATATTATCTGCGAGCCGGAGCAATTTACGAAGCGGCCGGAGAAACAGACAAGGCCGTGGCCGCTTACCGGCAGGTATTGCTCACAGACCCGGAGAACGAAACTGTCCGGAACGCGCTTGAGCGCCTCGTGGCGGACGATTAAATCAAATGTCAGATATTGCTATTCGTGTTGAAAATTTATCCAAACGGTACCGTATCGGCCTGAAGGAAGAGGTGCATGATACGCTGGCCGGGGCAGCGTCGGATTGGATTAAGCGGCCGGGTAAAAACCTGCGCCGCCTGCGTCGCCTCACCACCTTCAGCGGCAATGGGCGGCACGACGACCCCGACATCATCTGGGCTTTGCGCGATGTCTCCTTTGAAGTCAAGCCCGGCGAAGTGGTGGGCATCATCGGCCGCAACGGGGCCGGCAAGAGTACCCTGCTCAAAATTCTGTCGCGCATTACCCACCCTACCAGCGGCCGTGTCGAACTACATGGCCGTGTCTCCAGCCTGCTGGAAGTGGGTACCGGCTTCCACCCCGAACTGACCGGCCGCGAGAACATCTACCTGAACGGCACGATTTTGGGGATGACCCGTGCCGAGATTAACCGCAAGTTCGACGAGATTGTGGATTTTTCGGAGGTGGAAAAGTTTATTGATACGCCAGTGAAGCGGTATTCAAGTGGGATGCGGGTGCGTCTGGCGTTTTCAGTTGCAGCGTACTTAGAGCCGGAAATTTTGCTCATTGATGAGGTGCTGGCGGTGGGGGATGTGGAGTTTCAGAAGAAGTGTTTGGGGAAGATGGGGGATGTGGCTAAGGAGGGGCGAACGGTGTTGTTTGTTAGTCATAATATGGCGGCTATATCTGCTCTATGCAGTTCTTCTTTGCTGCTAAAAAATGGCAACATCCTGATAAAGACAAAAACCGAAGATGTTGTGACTCAATATATTTCAGGTAGTGGAGGGCAAAATATTGTTTTGCTAGACACTACCGACAATCACGTTCCCCATTTAACTAGAGCGGCGATTGTTGATGAGGAAGGAAAACCCATTCAAAGTGTTAAAATGGGGTGTTCTTTTGGTGTTCAAGTGGAATTTTCAAGTTCATTGCCATTGTTTAATCCAGGATTAGGTATAAGAATTAATACACCATTAGGCTTTACGGTACTAGGGACCACGAGTTATGCTCAAAGCAAGAAAATATTAGGATCGAGAATTCAAAATGGGGTGTTTCGTGTTGTGTTTCCTTCCCCTCCACTAAATCAAGGGATGTATTATGTAACCTTGACGC
Organism: Deltaproteobacteria bacterium; assembly: GCA_024277475.1. The sequence continues at coordinate 2,447 of JAJRVC010000232.1, read as the reverse complement.
TTGCCGACAATCAAATAGATTGCGCTCGTTACGATAGTATTCTTAATTTCGAAATATTACCATCGGATGTGTACGGTACCGGTAGGTTATTAATCCAATCACAGTCTGTAATTTTTACAAGTGGCATATGGAGTTGCTTGAACTCCTCAGATGTGAATTGGTAATACTTTTTAGGTGCAAATGTGAAAGAATACATAGCAAGTTTTAATTTGAAAGCTTGGATTTCGCGGTACCTAAATACGACAAGAAATATACTTGTAGGGAGGCGCTATTACAAAATTGACCCCCAGTGTAGAATTTCTCCCAAAGCCATTGTATATGGCTCATCTAATATTTCTATCGGAAGGAATACGATAATTCATCCACATGCAGTACTGCAATGCACTATGTGGAATAATATATCCTCATCTGCGGGATCTATAGAAATTGGAGAAAATTGTGCGATCCAGCCATATTCGTATATATACACCTGTGGAGGCCATATAAAGATCGGTCATCACTGTTCATTGAACGCATTCTCAATATTATATGGCCATGGAGGTTTAACGATAGGTAATTACGTACGAATAGCTGCACACACAATTATCGTTCCTGGAAATCATATGTATGAAGACCCCGACACTCCTATTCTCTATCAAATAGGAACGATGTTGGGTGTAGAAATCGGTGATGACGTTTGGGTTGGCGCGGGTGTTAGGATACTTGATGGAGTAAAAATTGGAAGTGGATGTGTGATCGGCACTGGAAGTGTTGTAACGAAGTCAACCGACCCATATGGAGTTTATGTGGGTGTTCCTGCCAAAAAAATTAATGATCGAAAACTTAAATAACGTGGCTCTTTGGAAATTTATGGGGTTGATAAAATCGACAATTTAGCAGATCGAAAAAATCGTACTCTCACATAGTGGTAGGCAAGGAAAGCCTGTTTTCCAATACCACAAATCGTGCAATCATGTCACCCCGCGAGATCCCAAAGAACCATTTTTTCACAATGGGAAAACTAAAACCACGAAATTTGAAGTTGCTAAATTCGCCCGTTCCGAAAATTACCCCTTAACCCAGCCCGCTGCTTGGCAAGAAAAAATATCAGATGAAAAGAGGTTGATCAAGTATGAAAAAAACCAATCGACTCGCCGCTTTCTTTTACAGCAAATTTATTCGACCTTATACCGTAGATACCATCGGAAAGATCTTGACGGACGAGCCAGTGAACCAACTTTTTTTTGATGTTACAAATTCAATTGTTGTTAATCAAGTCCAAGGAGATTATCTGGAATTTGGAGTATATTCAGGGAATTCGTTTATAAAAATTTATCATCTATTTCATACTCTTTGGGATAGATATCAGAGCCTTGCCCGGCTTAATGGTGATGAATACGATGAGAGATTCCTAAGTCGCATGAGATTTTTTGCGTTTGATTCATTTGAGGGTTTGCCAGGTTCTGAGTTTGACGACACTCCCTCGCATTTCATGAAAAAAGGGACTTATAGCAAATCGGTAGAATATTTTCTTGCAAACTTAGAGAAAAAAAATGTTGATAATACTAAAGTCGTTGTAGTACCGGGGTGGTTTAATGATACTCTAACGGAAGGTATCAAAATTACAAATAATCTTTCCCGAGCTAGTCTGATATTTATTGACTGTGACTTGTACGAATCGACAGTACCGGTGCTGAGTTTTATCACTGATTTGATACAAGATGGCACTGTGGTTATTTTTGATGATTATTTCCGTTACAAAGGAATTCCTACAAAGGGAATTCAAAAAGCCTTCCACGAGTGGCTGGAGAACAACCCTACAATAGGCGTAAATGAATTAGCTCGATGTTCGGCTAACAGGGTAGCTTTTATCTGTTACCGTCGATCAGATGGCTAACCAAAAAGCATGGATAATTCTTTGTGGACAAATTTGATGTAAGCGGTGGAATTCGTGATTACAAGGTTGCTTATGCATAGAGCGGTAGAGTCCGCTGTAAGTCACCCCAAAACAGTGGAAGTAATTTTGATGGGGATTTATGAAGATACTATACGTCACATATCGATATGATCCACGAGATTCTGATCTTGGAAGTGGATCCGACTACAGCTTCTATAATGCCATCAAGTGTCATGGTATGGATGTCGAGATACTAGGGCCATTCTCAGACAAACCCATTTTTGTTGAGCGTGCAATCAAGAAATTGTATCGAAAAATCACCCAAAAAGGATACTTAAAATTCAACTTTTCAAGTGCATGGCGCGCATCAAAGACCTTAAATCAAGCTGTAGAATTATGGAAGCCGGATTTGATTTTTACGATTTTTCCACCGTCTCTGGTTTTTTATACCGGGAATGTTCCTTGTGTTATTCGTGTGGATGCAACGTTTCGGGGAGTGGAAGAAGAGTGGCCCTGGCCACTTTATGGAGAACTTGCGCTAAGACTCTCAATCTGGCAGGAGAATAAGGCT
>JAJRVC010000231.1 GCA_024277475.1 Deltaproteobacteria bacterium | reverse complement strand
TGGTTTCCTCATTCCAGGGCTCCCGCCCTGGAATGCCAACCCGGAGGCTCCGCCTCTTTTCAGCCAACCTCCCCCTTCAAATATAAAAATCTCATTTGTGACATTTGTCATACCAACTTTCACGGTAGGTTTGTTAAGTTTTTCTCGTAGCAAGAGACGGACCGCTGCCCAGAATTGCCCGGAAGGCCCCTAAGTAACGGAGGCCCAAACAATGCAAATTGTAAATCCACAATCCAAAATCCGCAATCCAAAATTGCCCCCCCCCCCGCGTTATGGGGTTGCCTTAACCGCCCACCGCCAAAATAATTCCTCCCGTGCCCCGCCGGTACGAAATAGGTACATTAAGAGAAAAAAAGTCCGTGTCATTTCGAACGAAGAGAGAAATCTGTGGGTAGATAAAACAATGTGGCAAAAATAATTTTTCGATACATCACAGATTTCTCATCCCGTCCGGGGATTCGAAATGACAAGGGTTAGTAGACAACCCCAAACCCGGGAATTACACCATGAACGCCCTAAAAACCATCTCACTCCTCACCCTCCTGGCCTTACTCGCCAACTGCTCCTGCTCCAAAAACAGCACCGAACCGCCCCCGGCCACTTTACAACTAACCGTAGAGCCGGGCGTAACAGAAGCCTGGCTGACTCTCTCCAACCCCGAACAGGGGCAGCAGCTTGTTCTGTTGCGCAATGGTGCTGAGGTACTGCGTTTCCCAGCCGCAGCAGAAACCACTGTGGTGGATACGGGTTTACAACCTGCCCACAATTACAACTACAGCGCAGAACTGTGGAACAACGACAAAGTAACCGCCCGCAGCCCTGGGGTAAAGACCACCACCATGGACACCACCAGCCACAACTTTACCTGGGAAATAGACACGATTGGTGCCTACGGTAGTTACTTGCTGGATGTAGCCATTATAAACGAAAACGACATCTGGGCCGTAGGCGAAATACACACCGCCGAAACCGACACCTTTGACAGCCTGGGGAATTGGATAAAACCCTATAATGCCATACACTGGGACGGGCAACAGTGGGAGTTAAAGCATATTTATGTCGAATATAGGGGCCAACTGACTTGGTCCCCATTAGAAGGCGTATTTGTTCTACAAGATGGGCAAGTCATATTCTCGAGTGGTTTACCTTATTTACCTGAAGCAGACCATTGGAGATTGTTTCATCTATGGGATATGGGAATCCTTGATCAGAATGATGGAGGAGTATCAAGAATATGGGGAACATCTTTAAATAATCTTTTTTTTGTAGGGAGAAATGGCACGATAGTCCACTACAACCGCCCCATCTGGCAGCAAATACAAGTTCCAACCACAATTAATCTAAAAGATATATCTGGTCATGGGGATTGGGTTGCCGCAGTGGGATACTCCGACCAAAGTGAGAGTATTGCTTTGGGAGGAGAACAACTAACCATACAACCCCTTTTCTTCTCAAACAGCTATTTCGGCGACCTGCCCCAGGGCGATTACGGACGTTTCTCTGCCGTAGAAGTGATTGGCAACTTAACATACTTTGTAACCAAAGCCGGATTGCTGAAATACCATTTCTCCGGAAAACAGACCTTATTAGTACCTGCCCAACAAGCCCAGATGAGCGGGCATGATTATATCAGCATCTCCGGGGAAGCTCCCAATGATATTATGCTCACGGGATTGGGAGGAATCATGCTGCATTATAACGGAAAATCATGGAAGAAAGACCGCACCATTCTCAACCACTTCGGGTCGGGAAATATTTTTCTGAAATCCGGTCAGTTAAAAGAAAATCTGGCTATTGCCGTGGGCTATTGTTGCGGTTTCGGTCATGCCATTATTGCGCGGGGATATCGATAATTAATGGGAACATACGATTAACCCAAGGAGACTTCGATTATGAAATTTTACCAATCCTGTCTGATAATCATTTTTTTTATCTTATCGACTTGTTTTTTGTATGCACAAGGAATGGTTCAAGAAGAGACGGGCAATGAATATCTAAAAAAAACAGAGGGGTTAATTTACAGCCCTGAAACGATTGATTATACGATTAAAATCTTTGTTCACCAGGTGAGAATGGATAACGGTACTACTGATGTAAGCGACCAGGATGTCATATCCTCGATTAATGAAATGCGTGACGATTTTCAACCATTGGGTATTGAGTTTTACTGGACTGGCATTAAAGGGGAAGACTGGGAGTTCATCGATGATAGTAATTTATACAATAGCCCAACGGTTGCCCTGTTTAATATTAATCCCCATACAAATGCCATTGATATTTACATATGCAAAAAAACCGGGGATAGTTTGGGCTTGACAAGTACGATTCCCGGCACTGCTTTTTTTGTGAAAGGGAATGATTATATTCCCAGCCAGGTGTTCACCCATGAAATGGCACACTGCCTGGGAGTACATCACACCTATTCCTCTGATGAACAATGTGGCGATACTCCGGTCCACGGAGTTGTCATTTCCAATTATGTCAATCGTAACACTTGCATGTATGACGACCCAAATCATCCCTATGACCCCTATAATATTTTACCGACGAATATTATGGCCGGAACCTATCCCTCGTGTATGAATAATTTTACCGGATGTCAAATAAATACCATGCACAATACACTTCAGAACAATCCGATAATACAAGCGGTATTGTTACAGAAAAGTCAATTTGTTCTGGCAAACCGGGATATATCCGAAACCAATCTTGGCGGAACTCTCTTTTATGACAACAAAATTATCAGTAGCCCTGTTCCTTCCCTCTCTTCCGGATTTGGTTATGTGGGGCAACTGATTACCGTTGCCACGGAGCAAGAGATTCTTGGCACTAAGAAGCATCTGCGATGGGACAACACAGCCAATCATTATTTGCTCAGAAAAGAGAATTTTAATTTTGCAGAAGTGCCTGAAATGACTGCGTATTTTGAGAATCAGGCTTCTGTTAATATTAATTCCTCCATCACCCCTTTCGATATTGAGATACATGACCCCTGGTATGTATCCGATCCCGTTAACCTGACCCAACCGGATGATTTTGTCTTATTTCCCGGAAACTTAAGCGGACTAAACTATTCAGTGTTTTTGGATCAGAATTCATTTTTTGATCCTAATAAACCCGTTTACTCAGTGCGGGTACCTTCCACCCAAACCGCGCCAATCTATGGAAAAAGCATAGACTGGTATTTCCGGAAATGGGAGGGAGAGCAGGTGGATTTTCAGACGCCTGAGGATACGGTTTCCGCAGTGGTTTTCCAGGCTGCCAATGCCGAGGTTCGGGCGGTTTACAAAGGCAACAGGGTTTCCGACAACGACGAAGCCACCGCTTACAACAACACCCGGAAAACCGTAGTGGATGCCAACGGAATCTGGCGCCGCGCCTACCAGGACGGCAATGATATCTGGTACTCTTCCTCTTCCGACAACGGTGCAACCTGGTCTGCCGAGGTGCGGCTCAACACCAACAACAACCCCAATTCCGCTCCGGCTATCCTTTTTTATGATGGTAAGATTGCAGTAGTCTGGAACCATTTTAACGGCACGCGTCATAGACCGGTACTCAGGGTTCAAAATCCCGGCGGTACCTGGACAGGCGAACTCACGCCGCCATTAGGGGAAGGCAACCACTCTGTTGCAGAAAACACTTACCCTGCTATTGTCACCGGATTGAACGGCACCATTTCCGGTTACTATATTATCTGCCGCATCGATGGCAAGTCGCCAAATGGACTCTGGTTGTTCTGGCGTTACGATCCGTTAGAAGAAGAGGGTGCCCTGCAGCCTATCGGGCATATTGTTGGCACCACCGGTTCGGCCCGTTTTCCCACCGCTTTAGCAGACCCAAACAACCCAAATGTCTTTCACCTGGCCTGGGAGCAGGATGACCGGATTTATTACAGCCGCTATGATGGAAACAGTTTCAGCACAGCCCAGGTTATCTCCGGCCCCATCTGGAACGGCAACGACCTGCGCCCCTCGTTGACCATCGACAGTGA
>JAJRVC010000230.1 GCA_024277475.1 Deltaproteobacteria bacterium | reverse complement strand
TATATCTTTTAAATTCACTTGGCACCCATAAACTACAGTAATATAGCTTGCAGTAGCATACCTTGGATGTTTTGCCCAGGATTATTTTCATTTTTTTGTATTTTTTTCTGAATTCAGTCAGAACTTACGTTATAACAATAAATACAGCCGTGCGTGCAACCCTTGTAAATGTTAAGCGCAAGTTCCGCGTATTCGCGGGCGGCGCCGGAGGGTTCATAAATAACTTTTAACGGTTGTTTTTTCATGCGAAACTATGTTGTCCATATGTCGTCCCTAAAACGCAAAAAAGGGGTTATGAGAAAGTCCCATAACCCCTTTTAACTGTCTGAATTCGTTTTAAATTTTGGAGCCGACGTGCGGAATCGAACCGCAGACCTGCTGATTACGAATCAGCTGCTCTACCAACTGAGCTACGTCGGCTTTATATGCATTCCTTAAACTGAGTGGTTCAGTTGAACCCTGAACCTTTGAACGCCTACACCGTTTTAAATACGTGATTCATGTTACAAAATCAAGAATTAATTTCATATGAAACTTTATTCGAAAAGCTGTCTGAAAAAGATCGCGGCATCGAATGTATCGGGTTTTCCGGCTCTGAAAAAGCTTATCTGATCTCCAAAATTTATCTGCAACTCAGGGCATCTATTCTGGTGATCGTATCTTCGACGCAAGAAGGGGAACGTCTAATGGAGGACCTGGTGTTTTTTACCGGAAATTCCGGCGTGCCGATTCTCTTTTTTCCGCCCTACAATATTTTACCCTTCAAATTTCTTTCTTACCACACTGAAACCATCGGTCATCGAATCAATGTCCTCTATCGTTTGCTGGAAACAGCGGTTCCCACCATTGTGGTGACCACGGTTGATGCCTTACTGCAAAAAATTATTCCTAAACAGGAAATCAATCGCTATGCTGAACTGGTCATCGCGGGCGAAGAAATCGACCGGGATGTTTTAATCGCAAAACTGATAGCCGGCGGGTATACCAAAACGGCGATCGTTGAAGAACCCGGGGATTTCAGCGTTCGAGGCGGAATCATCGACATTTTTTCTCCACTTTACCCGGATCCCTTGAGAATTGAGTTTTTCGGGGACCTGGTGGAGTCCATCAGGTTTTTTTCGGCTTCAAACCAGCGGAAAATTAAAGATATGGATGAGGCCGTCATATTGCCGGCCAGGGAAGTGATTCTGAATGAGGCGTCGCGGCCCCATATCATCAGCCGGATCAGGGCCCTGGCAAATGAACTGGAGGTCCCGGTCACGCATGCCAGAAACATCATCGATAGGATTAGAAATGATGGGGAATTGCCCGGGATCGAAAGCCTGATACCTTTGATATACCCCGAGCCGGCGACGTTATTTGATTATATGCCCCAGAATTCGCTGGTGGTGACCATCAATCCCGAAGAGCTGGAAAGGACTGCCAAAGAAAGCGGAGAGCGGATAGCCAGCAATTTTAATTCAGCACGCGATGAAAAAAAACTATGTGTCGAACCCCGGCAACTTTACCTGGAATGGTCCCAGGCGGCGGCATTCATATCAGAAAGAAAACCGCTCACTTTTAAGATGCTCGATGTTTTAAAGACCGAAAATCAAAACCAGGGCGATTCTTACCGGTTTAAGGCCCGGATTGAAAATAACACAGATTTGAGCATGGAAATCAAGAATTTCCAGGAAAAAGAACAACTGCTCAAGCCGCTGGTGAAATGGTTGACGGCTAAACAGCAGTCCGGCTTCGCAACGCTGGCCGTCTGTAAGACCCAATCCCGGGCTGCCAGACTCGATTCCCTGCTGGTCCCCTATGGCCTTCAGGTAATGCCTGTAAATAAGTTTTCAGAAATCAACGATAACAGCGGACGAATTTACATCGGCATCGGTCAGGTTTCCAGCGGGTTTGTATGGCCGGAAGAATATCTGGCTGTTATCACCGATGATGAAATTTTCGGTGTGCGACATCATCGTCGGAAATCCTCCGAACCCGGACCCCGCCCCCAGCTACTTGATCTGCAGGAATTGAAACAAGATGATCTCGTTGTTCACAATGACCACGGAATCGGCCAATACGACGGGCTCGTCAAGTTGAGTATTAACGGTATTACCAATGATTTTCTGGTTATCATTTATAATGGGGGCGATAAGCTTTATTTACCGGTTGATCGCATGGGCGTTGTGCAAAAGTACATGGGGGTGGACGGTATTGTGCCGGTACTCGATACTCTTGGCGGGAAATCATGGGAACGGGTAAAAGCCCGGATAAAAAAATCGGCGGAAAAAATTGCCGGAGAACTTCTCAAACTTTATGCCCGGCGAAACGTGGAACAGGGCTTTGCCTTTTCGCCGGCCGACAGCTATGTTAAGGAGTTTGAGGCCGGATTTGCCTATGAAGAGACGGCGGATCAGTTCAAGGCTATTGAGGATGTGATCAGTGATATGCAAAAACCGACCCCCATGGACCGTCTGGTGTGTGGCGATGTGGGCTATGGTAAAACAGAAGTTGCGCTGCGGGCATCCTTTTTGACGGTAAATGACGGTAAACAGGTTGCCATGCTGGTCCCCACCACCATTCTCGCCGAGCAGCATTATGCAACCTTTTGCAGCCGGTTTGAGCAGTATCCGGTCAATGTCGCCTGCTTAAGTCGTTTCCGTCCCGCTCGTGAGCAACGTGCCATCATCGATGATCTCAAAGCGGGTAAAATTGATATTGTGATCGGTACGCATCGGCTGGTGCAAAAGGATGTCGAATTCAATGATCTGGGGCTTTTGGTGCTGGATGAGGAACAGCGCTTTGGTGTCAAACACAAGGAGAAACTGAAGCGGTTGAAAAGTACGGTGGATGTTCTGGCACTGACGGCAACACCGATTCCCCGGACCCTGCATTTGTCTCTGGTGGGGGTTCGTGACATCAGCATTATATCGACACCTCCTGAATATCGTAGATCGATTATTACCTATGTTTCTGAGTTTGATGACGCCCTGATTGCCGAAGCCATTCGAAAAGAGCTGAGGCGGCAGGGACAGATTTTCTTTGTCCATAACAATATTCAAAGCATTGACAGAATTGCAGGTAAATTGAAACGGCTGGTGCCCGAAGTCCGGCTCGACGTGGCCCACGGACGTCTGGGTGAAGACGAGCTGGAGCAGGTCATGTTTTTTTTCATGAACAAAGAAATCGACATGCTGGTTTGTACGACCATTATCGAATCCGGTCTGGATATTGCCTCCGCCAATACCATTATCGTCAATCGAGCGGACCGGTTCGGACTGGCCCAAATGTACCAGTTGCGAGGCAGGGTCGGACGCGCAGATGTACAGGCTTACGCCTATTTACTCATGCCCCATGAAAGCCTGCTGGGTAAAGATGCTCAGAAACGGTTGAAAGTATTAATGGAGCACCGGGATCTGGGTGCGGGTTTTCAAATTGCCATGAGCGATTTGAAAATCCGGGGCGGCGGAACTATCCTGGGAGCCTCACAATCCGGACACATTGCCGCTGTCGGCTATGACATGTTTTTAAAGTTGATGGAAAGTGCTGTGGCCGAGGTAAAAGGAGAAATCCGGGTGGAACCCCTGGAACCGGAAATAAATGTGAAATTGTCCGCTTTTTTAGCAGAGTCCTATATTCCGGACATCGATCAGCGCATGTCGGCCTATCGTCGGCTGACGAAAATGACGGAACTTCAGCAAATCGGTGATTTTAAATCGGAGTTGGTTGACCGCTTCGGACCGCTGCCGACGGAAGCATCCAACCTGCTTTTGAAAATTGTGCTCAAGGTGTTGGCCAAAAAAGCAGGAGTTTCACGCTTGGATCTGACAGCCGAACAGCTCATTCTCCAATTTTCGGAATCCCACCAGCGTAATCCCGTTGCCATGGTTGAAATGATTACCGCCGCTCCCAAACGGTTTGAGCTGTCGCCGGAGCATGTTCTTAAAGCCAGGTTGGAGGCTCGCAATTTAAACGCTCAACTGGCCGAGGCCAAAATCCTCTTGAAAGAAATCGCACAGCGTGTTAACAGCTAAAAGTTTATTTAGGTTAAAAGTGGAACCGATCAGTTTAAGATAGGAATTACGCGGTAACAAAGATTTATCAGAAATTGTGGCGGGATGATAGAGCGATTCTTTAAATATTTATGGCTGATAGGGCCGATTTCTTTTCTATTCCTTTTTTTAGGCTGCGGGGAAAAAGGTCCAGGTTTGGGAAATGAGGTGTTAATACGCGTTGGGGACCAGGTTGTGACTGTCCTTGATTTTAATCAGGCCTTTGAAATTTCCAAAACTGCATTTGCCCATGACATCAGCAAGCGGCCCGAAGATTTGCGAAAGGCTCAATTAAGGCTTTTAAACGAGTTAGTTATCGAGACGATTCTGCTTGAAAGGGCACGGGAGCTTGGAATCAGCGTCACAGATATCGAACTCGAAAAGGCCGTTGCCGCCCTGAAAAGTGATTTTCCGGCTGGGGAATTTGAAGAAACGCTTTTGGAGTTTGCCGTTTCTTATGAAACTTGGGAAAGTCGGTTAAAAACACGTTTGATCATGGAAAAGGTGATCGATAAGGAACTTGAGAATCGGATCGAGATTACCCCTGAGGATATCGCCGAGTATTACAAAAATAATTTCCAGGGCAAGAAAGGTGAGTCCGAATCAACCCCGGCTGCGGGCGACATCAATGAGATCATTGTCAAACAATTGCGTCGAAAAAAGGCGGAAGAGGGCTATAAAACCTGGATTGAAGCGTTGAAAGAAAAATATGAAATCGAGATAAACGGGGAGCAGTGGGAAATAATTACAGGTTCCCAACCCGGATAAGCAGGAATTGAATATTGAATATTGAATATTGAAGATTTAATGAAACGACTAACAGTGATTCAAAAAGCGGTTTACAGAAATAAGTATTTTATACTGGGACTTTTGTACGTTAGCATTGTCACCACCCTCGTATCGCGCGGTAGTGTTTACGCTCAAGAAGCGGAAGTGATTGATCGCATTGTTGCAGTGGTCAACAGTGATATCATTACCCTTTACGAACTAAATCGAGCCTTCAAACCGTACCAGGAAAACATAAAGGCCCTGCAATATGCGCCGGAGAAGGAGCGTCAAACCCTTTTTCAGGTTCGCAAAGATCTCCTTGATCAGCTTATTGACAGTAAACTGGCTGACCAGGAAATCGAGCGCGCTCAAATTACCGTAAGCGAAAAAGACATAGACATGACCATTGAGCGGATGAAAGATGCCCGTTCTTTCACCGATGAGCAATTGCGTGAGGGACTGGCCCGCCAGGGAATGACCATGGCGGAATATCGCCAGGAAATAAAAGAACAGATTTTGCGAACCAAATTGGTAAACCGGGAAGTAAAATCGAAAATCGTGGTTACCAGTGAGGATATCAAAGCATACTACGACAGCCATCAGGATGAGTATGCCGGAGAGAAGAAATATTACCTCTATAATATATTTGTCAGGCTATCTTCGGAAGCCGACACATCAGAAAGAGCAGAGGCCCTGAGACAGATAGAAGCTGCTATGTCAAAACTGAATCAGGGTCTTTCTTTTGAAGACCTGGTAAACCAACTAAAGGATTCATCCTCCCGGGTTCAAGGCACTGACTTGGGGTTGTACCGTCTGGAAGAACTATCCGGTCAGCTGGAAGCGGCCGTTGCAAAGCTGAAGGCCGGTGAATTTTCGGGAGTGCTGGATACCGATTTTGGCCCACAGGTTATTTACGTTCAGAAGATCCAGGAGATACCGACTAAATCCCCTGATGAAGTTAAATCCGAAATTGAAGAAATACTTTACAATGAATTGGTGGATAATAGATACCAGGACTGGTTGGATGAACTTCGTAAACGATCCCTGATAAAGATTATAAGCTAAGATAAAGATCATAAGCTAACTATTACATTTAACAAATAATTTCCTTTTACCCATGAAATCCGACAAAGAACCTTTATCATTCGGGCGTTATTTACAGGACATAAGGCTTGAAAAGAAAATTAGTCTGGAACAGGTTTCACAGCAAACACGTATCAGCCTAGGAAATCTATTGCTTTTAGAGCAGGAGGATCACGAACGGCTGCCTGCCGAGGTTTATGTAAAGGGATTTTTACGATCCTACGCAAAAGCCATTGGCGCTGATGGTGATGAGGTGATTCGACGCTATAAATCACGGCTTGGTGTCGTCCAAAGAATGTCTGAATCAGAATCCTCCAGTAAAAAGATATCGTCCGGGATAGGGTGGAAACTTCTGATTTCATTGGTTTTGCTTGTTTGTATTATCGGTCTGTCCATCTTTGCTGTTTTCTTTTTTCGACAAGTGCCGGATACGGATAAGGCACTCGAACAAAAGACCGCCGCTGTAAAGGAGCACGTCGTTAATACCAAAGCCGAACAGCAGGGCATAGATGCCGACTCCAGGCCCGTAAAAGCGGTTCCGGAAAAGTTATTGCTCCATGTGACTGCAGTGGAAGATACATGGTTGAAGGTTATCATAGACGAAAAGGGGTCCACTGAATACAGTCTGAGCTCCGGAGATCAAATTGAGATTGAAGCCTCTACCGGGTTTAACCTGCTCATCGGCAATGCCGGCGGCATAAAAATAACACTCAATGACAAACCCGTTTCAATCCCCGGAAAAAGCGGGGAGGTGGTCACCATTGAACTTCCCTAAAGCATAACCGTTCACGGGTTCAGGGTTCAGAGGTTCAGGGTTCAGCCCCGACGCTGGTCTGGAAAGCGGCAAGTTTAATTGAATAGAAAGCTTAACGAAATACAATTTAATTTTTCTTACAGGATCAACAGGATGGACAGGATAGAGAAATACGAGTCCGAAATAAATCCTGATAATCCTGTAAATCCTGTCTAAATAAATGTAGTTTCATATAAGCGCCGCCTCTGGCCAAAAAAGCGGCCAGTCTGAGTGCGCCAAGCAAGCTTGGCGCTTCTTATGGAGTGAAAGTCTCCATCGGGTAAGGTTTAGCCAGCCACCCGTACCGAGTGTTGCGTGATTGGGAAGGATAGGCATAGCGTCGAATGACCCACACGAAGC
>JAJRVC010000229.1 GCA_024277475.1 Deltaproteobacteria bacterium | reverse complement strand
ATGATGGCGGAATCGTTCAAGTATGCCGCGCCTGTGGCAAAAGGGTTCGGTGTTTCCATTGAGGACCTTTCTGCCCTAATCGGGCTGCTTGGAAACGCCGGTGTTCAAGGGTCAATGGCTGGCACACAGCTCGCTTTCGCGTTTCAAAAAGCCGGGAAAATAGCAAGGAAATTCGGGCTCGATGAGGGGGCGTCTTTGGTCGATGTTTGGCGAGAAATAAAAAAAACCGGGGCGTCAGCGCAAGATATAATGGATTTATTCGGGCAGCGTGGCGGTCGCGCGGCCTTGATTTTAAAAGATGCTATCCCACAATTTGATGAATTTACGGAGACGATAAAAAAAGCATCTGGTGAAGCGAAAACGCTCTCGGATGTCATGCGAGACACCGTATCCGGGTCGTTGGCAACATTAAAATCAGCGGTTGAATCTGTAAAAATAACAGCATTTGAATCTTTGCGAGGAACCATACAGAGTACAATTAATGATCTGGCTGAGTTTGTCCGCGCCAACAGAACCGCCATTGCTATTGGAATCGTGAAACCAATTGGCTTCGCGGTTGAGGCCCTGCGTTTTTTTGTTAACGGTTGGCAGGGGCTGAAAATAGCTGCTTCGCTTGTCATCGAAACAATCGCCATCGGTCTTGACCAGCTATTTTGGTTATTTCGTAAAATCCTTGGCCCGCTCGATCTCTTATACAAAGGGATGGTTAGGCTCGGCATTGTGGATATCAATCCATTTGATGCCGTGACTGAATCAGTGGGTGAGTTACGCTTTGCGGCAACAGGAATGCGCAATGAATTGATCGAAGATACATTGAAAATTAATGCTAAATTCGATGGCACAAAAAATGCCATCGATGCAGCTGTCGAAAGCTTGAAAAAAATGCCCGAAGTTGCCAAGGCTGCCGCAGAGGAAATTAATAATATCGAGGCCCCGTCGGCGGTTACCGGCACAACGGGAACAGACAGTAAAGAATTAACCGACAAACAACGCAAGGCGTTCGCCGATCAACTCGAACAGCTCCAAAGTTTTCTTTCGTCTGAGGAAGAATTGCTTTTTGATGCTGCTGTTAAACGCGAAGAACTTGTTTATGAGTTACAAGATAAAAAGATTATCAGCGCCCAGACCACTGCTGATATGATCCTGGCGATTGAGAAAGATTTCAGTGAAAAAATGGATGAAATTCGCGTTGCGGAGGCTGAAAAACATGTCCAGCTTGAAATAGAAAAAGCGGAACGACTCGGCGAGATCTGGTGGGAATCGGCGCAACAAGCGATAGGTTTTGGTACTCAAATTTCTACCATGACGGGGCAGCTTCTGGCGGCAGATGCAAAAGACAGGGAACAAATAGCAAGGAAAATGCTGGCAACAACAATCCGTTTTCTTTCTCAATCGCTTGCTGCGTTTATGTTCAACAAAGCCAAGGAAAAAGTGTTTTCCGCTGCTGCCGCCGCTGCCCAGATTGCATCATCAACGGCTGTGGCAGCGGCCGACATGACGCAGGGTGGGATCAGGGCCGCCGCGTGGGCTGCATATTATGCTGCTCATGCTGCTAACCCAATTGGTGCGGCAATATATGGGGCATCTGCTGCGGCCATGGCTGCAGCCGCCGGGGGATTTGGAGCGGCTGCCATAGCATCAACATCGGCCGGCGCCGCTGCTGTGTCGGCTAACCTGGGCCAGGCGGCATTGTTCGCCGCCGGTGGCCTGGCAGTTACCGCCGCTGGCGAATTCGCCGCAACAAACGTTGAGGGCACCGGGGCAACTGGTGAGGGAACGGTCTTGTCTCCAACCGTAACAGTCCCTTCAGTTTCTGCACAACCAGCCGTTGAACAACAACGCCCATCGGTCAATGTAAGCGTAACGGTCATTACCGAGGGCGTGGTTACTGACAAAGAGGAACTTGGCCGATCAATAGCTCCTTATATTTATGATGCGTTCAACGAGGGGGTGACGGCAATATGAGTACGCCGCTGATCCTCTACGACAATATTTTCACCACCGGCACCCCGACGGCGACTGACACGGATTCCGGGTCTGCTTACGATGCTGCCAACATCAACGACTACCGGACCTACACGACCTGGAAAGCTGCATCATCCGGGACAAAATATCTATACATCGATGCCGGGGCATCCGATACTGCTGACACACTGGGAGTTATCAGTCATAACATGAACACGGTTGGCGCTACGGTGAGCGTAGAATATTCAGCCACCGGGGCATGGGCAGGCGAGGAGGTCGAGGCGTTGGCCGGGTTTGCGCCAACAGATGACAAGGCCATCCTGAAAACATTTAATTCCGCGTCTGGTCAATATTGGCGGGTGAAATTGCTGAATACACTTGCCGCCGCTGAAATAGGCGTTGTTTTTCTCGGGGAACGAATGGATATGCCGGAACGGGTCAAAGCAAGATTTGTGCCAGAATTAATAAAAATAGTTTCTGATACGCAAAAAAGTAAGGCCGGGAATATTCTGGGCTCCGTCGTATTGCACAAGCCATATACGATTAAGGCCGAATGGAACGGATTGACATATTCGTTTGTGAACACGACGTATCGGACATTTTGGGAAGATCATGCCTCGGAACTAAAACCGTTTTTCTGGGCTCACGATATAGGCACCTTCCCGGCAGAAATAAAATATGTGACTGTGCCACAGAACGCAAGGCTTGAACGGCCACTCCTTTTTAACGACCGGGTTGAAAGTCTGGTGCTGACGATGGAGGGCAAACACGAATGACCTTTGCCGCAAAAACAGCAGATATATCAAGAAAAAAGGTTTCCGTTATCGAACTTACCCTTGATTATTGCGGTAACACATATGGCAATGCCCCATGTACCGCTACCGGTTCGGCTGGTTCCGAATGCTATAACACCATCACTACCTGCCAAGACAAGACTAATTTTACCAAGACAACCAAAACATACAAATTCTGCTCGGCCGGTTCAGTTCCGCCGTTTGCCGGTTGTTTTCCATATATCAAATCGATTGCCGATCTGCCGACCGAGATTAAGGAAACTCTGACGGTATCCAGAAAAAAGAATGTCATTTTGCTCGATGTGCCTGATACCGATATCGGACTAGATCCATATATTGCTAACCGGGCAAGCGTGGCCTCCGGGACACCCCTGAAAAGAACCATCGCCAGGAATAGGAATTTTCAAGGCCGTCCTGTAATTGAAAAAATCGGTTATGAAGGTCTTGCTGAAGCAGATTTTAAGGAACGATTTGTTGGTGTTATTGACAATTTTAAAATTGGTAGAGGTCAGAT
>JAJRVC010000228.1 GCA_024277475.1 Deltaproteobacteria bacterium | reverse complement strand
CGACTCAATAATATCCAGGTCGGCCCCCTGCTGCAGGATGTTTTGGAAAAAGACTTTCTGGTGGGGGCAACCAACGCCGACATCAACCTAACCATGGTCGGTGATGATCCTGTAAAAATCAAAAAAACTCTAAACGGCAAAGGCGAACTGCAATTCAATGACGGCGCCATCGTCGGCATCGATTTATCTGCAATGGCACGAAATGTCGGAGCCGCTTTTGGCTTGGCCCAAAAAGGCGAAAAGCGACCGCGAACTGATTTCAGCGAACTTAGGGTGCCTTTTACGATCAAAAACGGCGTTGCCGATACTCCCAAAAGCAGCATCAAATCACCTTTTATCCGGATAACCGCGGTGGGGACTGCTGATCTGGTGAAAGAAACCCTTGATTTCCGAGTAAATCCTCAAGCCGTTGGTACGATCAAGGGGCAGGGTGATGAAGTAAAACGTTCGGGCATCATGGTACCGATACTGGTATCCGGAACCTTCTCAAAGCCAAAATTTCGCCCGGACTTAAGCGCGGCCACCCAACAGCGCATTGAAAAAGAGATCTTCGAATCCAAGGAGGTTAAAAAAATCCTGGAAAAAGAAGAATTTAAGCCGTTGGAGAAGAAAGCCAAGGGCCTGCTTAAGGGTATACTGGGGGACTAAATGAAATTAGTTCGAATCGTTCCGGCAATTGCAGCTCTATCCGGCGTTCTCCTGCTGGCAGGGTGTGCCGGCATTGGAAAACCTCTGGAAGCGCCACACGTTTCACTGGCCGACATTCGGGTAGAAAGCTTTACCGGCTTTGAAACGGTTTTCCAAATCCAGTTGCGGGTTATAAACACCAATGATGTCGATCTGAAGGTCAAAGGCATAGAGGCACAGCTTGAAATCAACGGACAATCATTCGCCACCGGTGTATCCAACACCCCCGTGAAAATACCCTCCTTTGGTACGGAACTTGTGACGGTTGCGGTATATTCATCGGTCATCAACATGTTTAAAAGTGTTTACGGCCTGCATGACTCTGAAGAGCTGAAATATCGGTTAATCGGCAAACTCAGAGTGGCAGGTGATAACGCGTTTGCGACCACGCTTCCCTTCGAATCCGAAGGAGTGGTGACATTGAACGGTTCAAAAAGACCGGAAAAATAATAAAAATCCTGGTAATATTTCACCGCCGAGACGCGAAGGACGCAGAGATTTTTTTCCTGAAAATAATTAAACCTTTGCGCTCTTTGCGGTGAACAAAGATATCTCATTTAAAATCCAAATACTTATTTAACTACACAGTTTGAAAAATTGCGATATAAAAAATGAAACTCGGAATCATCGGCCTGCCGCAATCCGGTAAATCTACTGTTTTTGAAGCCCTGACAAAAAGCACGTCCGACAACACCCACAAGGGTGAAAATCGAATCAGTACCATAAGGGTTCCAGACAGCCGCGTTGACATATTAAGCGAGATGTATCGTCCCCAAAAGACGATTTATGCCCAGGTGGAATATTTTCTTCCCGGTACAGGCGGCCAAAATAAAAATCAGGCTAAAGAGCAGGGTACCTGGGCGGCGACCAGAGAGTGTGATGCATTGATTCATGTTATTCGCAATCATACTGTCGGGGGGTTTGAAAAAAAAACACCCCATGAAGACTTCAGAAATATTGAACAGGAGTTGATTCTGGCGGATCTGCTTGTGGTCGAAAAACGTCTGGAACGAATTGAACTTGATCATAAACGCGGCAAAAAAACAGACCCGCGCGAGCACACGCTTCTAATCGAATGCCGTAAAAATCTTGAAAATGAAATCCCTTTGCGCAGGTCGGCCGAGCTTGCATCCGCCCGCGAATTAAAAGGCTTTACATTATTATCCGCCAAACCGATGCTGGTTCTGTTCAATAATGATGATGAAAACAACAGCCTGCCGGAAGTCAACAGCCTCACCGGCCTGGAAAGCTGCCTGGTCATCAGGGGCAAACTCGAACAGGAGCTCGCTCAGATGTCCACCGAAGAAGCAGCTGAATTTCTAAACGAATTCAATATCAGCGAATCTGCCATGAATAGGGTCATCCGCGAATCTTATAATATTTTGGGGTTGATCTCATTTTTCACCGTCGGCAAGGATGAGGTCAGGGCCTGGACCGTAAAATTCGGAACCCCGGCGGTGGACGCAGCCGAGGTGATTCATTCGGATATAAAAAAAGGCTTTATTCGCGCGGAAGTTTTGGCCTATGATGATTTAATGGCAGCCGGGACCTATGCGGCCGCCCGAAAAAAAGGAACTGTCCGGCTTGAAGGTAAAACCTATGAAGTCAAAGACGGTGATATCATAAATTTCAGATTCAACGTCTAAAGTTGATGTGGCCGCAAAAAGGCACAAAAAACACAAAAGTAAAATTTCGCACTTAATAATTACAGTAGGTTATAAGATCAAAATTCAAGAATTTTGACTTTTTACGGGATTATCAATCTTGGTCATTGCATGCAATTATCTCCTCCAGTAAACGCACCCTGCATCCCGAACCCCGCAACTCGCAACCCGCAACTCGCAACCCGCAACTCGCAACACCCCGCGCAATCAAGTTGACAATAGTTGCCGATATCCTTATATCATACCTATGCAATTGAGGAAGGGAACGGTCAATGTCCGAAAATTCGGTTCTGGAAATTGTCGCCTATGGATCATGGAATGGGGGAGTTCTGGTCGACAATTCAATCTATGAGAAAAAAAAATTGCATTTTAAAGGCGGTATCCCCGTTAACAATAAAACCATTGAAGAAAGAATGGGGGTGCGGACCAGAAAGGTGGCCGGGACCGATGAACGCATTGGTGTTACGGCACTGCAGGATCTTATCGATACCTCCGATATTGATCCTTCCCGGATCAAACTGATCATCGGTGCCACCAATGTAGGGGATGATAAATATGATCCCGGCCCACTGATCAGATACCCCTATGACATCATCCGTGAGCAATGTCCCGATGCTCTCGTATTTGATCTTTATGCAGGCTGCCCCGGTTTCAATGTCGCCGTCGAGCTTGTTTTTATGCTTTCTCTCACGGGATTCCTCAAGCCGGAAGACCTGTCGATTATCATCGGTGCGGAAAACCTTCACCGCGCCAAAGCCTTTAAACCTGATGATACGGCCAATATTATTTTCGGAGATGACGCCCTGGCGACGGCACTTAAAACCATGAGCAACGCCAACGGTACCGAACCGACCTGGCAGTATTCTATCCGCCAAAGATGCGAATTTTCCCTGAAAAAAGACCCTGTGCTGGAAATCGCGCAAAAGATATTCGAGCTATGCGGAAATAACGAGATTGACGGC
Source organism: Deltaproteobacteria bacterium (assembly GCA_024277475.1). The sequence goes on along the minus strand of JAJRVC010000228.1, from coordinate 370 downwards.
ATCATCATTGACAATCATCTCGGCAATCTTGTTTACAGGGTTCCGGCCACGGCGGCGCGTGTCCAGCATGCGCTTGCCGAACTGATATACCCCGCGCAGACAGCCGCAGGATCGTTCAAGCACTTCAGGGAGGCCCTGAAGTTTTATGACCGGCATATCGATTCTTTTGCTTTTGACATCATGACGCTGGATGAAAAAACAGCGCGGGTAGAAGAAATCGCCAGGGCTTATGTGACATCCGGCAAATATAAAAATGTTGTTTCCGTTTATTTGTCACATGAGGCCGCCATCATCGCCCTGCACAATGGAGAGAACTATCGCTTCCGACCACCACAAAGGGGGATTATAGACTCCCTGACCCGAACCCATG
>JAJRVC010000227.1 GCA_024277475.1 Deltaproteobacteria bacterium | reverse complement strand
CTCCTATTCGTAATGACAGTGATGTATTAGCAGTAATATTTTTCCATCACACGGAGACACAGAGGTATTTTTCTTTTTGCCCAAAACAAAAAAAATACATCTCTATGGTGAGATCAAATTGTCGTTAACGTTTCAATAAAATATAGGCGGAATCTTAATCCGTCATCACATAAACAGACACCTCACGAGGCCCGTGGGCTCCGTGAACCATGGTGGCTTCAATATCGGCGGTTTTGCTGGGTCCGGAGATAAATGTCATGCAGTTGGTCAATCCCCCGCCGGACCCTTCGGTATCCCACTGTATAAGGGTATACAGCTCTTTAAGATCCGCGATGATTTGATCCTGACGGATGACGGCGATATGAATTGAAGGAACAAGGGATACCGAACGGGCCTGCCCCGGACGCGTCCGCATAACCAGTGAAGCTGTCTCGGCCATGCAAAAATCAGCGGATGTTATCCCGATATAAGAATCGAAGACGTGTCGGCGCAACCGCTCTCTTTCTTTTTTCCTGAAAGTTTCATCGGCGTCTTTTTCTTTCAGTTCGGTGATATATACCGGCACATTCTGATCCGTCAGTGCATCCGGTAGATTTAGGCTTTCAATCAATGGATGTTTCCAGGTCACAACACTTTTTTGACTACCCCATTCCGTATTTTTATTCCGAATGAGATCGGCAATTGCAGCGGTTACAGAAGGCGGGTCTTTCAAAACAATGACATTCAGATTGATTGGTTTGGCCATTTCGATAAGCTTGTCAAGTAACTGCTGTCTTTCAGTATGGCTACGGTTTTTTATTCGTTCAAGAATTCTGCCAATTTCCGCGGTCGATCTGCCGGCAAAAAGCCCGTTTGCATGGCGCTGTTGATTAGGGGAATGCCCCAGCGCCGATCGGATTCTGCTGATAAATGCTGTCTGCCTGGATGTATCCATTTTTGTAACCGTTCACAGGTTCAGGGTTAAACGTTCGGGGTTAAGGACAAAGAAGGCATTAGATACCCGAAGTCCTCGTAAAAAATGCTCAATTTCTCAAAAAATTTCTATGTTCTCAGTAGGTTGTAGAAACGTTCGAGACGTTTAATTGATATCGCCCGATCGCCAACGGTCCATGAAGCTTTTTTCCGCAACCGGCTGAATGTCCCGGTCCCGGGTCCATCCGCTCATGGGCGGCGGCAGCCACCGGATCATATTTTTATTTTTCGGTAAAAAATTTTGCCCAAGCGCTGACAGCCGGAGGAATAAATCGTAAACCCTGCGGTTTTGAATAATCCAGGACCACAGGGTATAAAGGCCCTTTTCCCGGATGCCGGCCCGGCTCACATGCCAGTTCGCATCGCCATCGGCAAGTTTGGCCCGTAATGCCAGCAACATGCGCGGAATATCGATATTGACCGGACACGCATCCTGGCAGGCTCCGCACAGGGTTTCTCCCTGGCAAAGGTCTTTAAACCGGTTGATGCCGGCCAGAAGCGGCATGACCACAGCTCCCACCGGTCCGGAATAGGGATGCCCGTAAGAATGTCCGCCGATTTTACCATAGACCGGGCAAACATTGAGACAGGCGGCACACCGGATGCAGCACAGCATCTCTCTGAATTCCTCGTCCGCCAGGATGCGGCTGCGTCCGTTATCCAGGATCACCAAATGAAATTCATCCGGACCGTCAACTTGTTGCAAATACCTGGGCCCGCCGATGTAGCTGACATAGGTGCCTATATTCTGGGAGGCAGCGCCGCGGCATAGCAGTCTTAAAAGAATATCATGGTCTTCCAGCCGCGCTGCGACCCTCTCCATGCCCATAATGGCAACATGAACCTTGGGCATGGTGGGGGACATACGGATGTTGCCCTCATTGGATACGGTGACAATGTGGCCGGTTTCCGCGCAGGCGATATTGCAGCCCGAAAACCCAATGTCCGCGGCCATAAATTTTTTCCGCAACGCTTTTCTGGCGGCCCGGGTCAAACTCGGTGGATCATCGGTATACGGTATCCCGATTTTGTCGGCAAAAAGCCTGCCGATGTCCTTTCTACTCTTATGGATAGCCGGTGCAATGATATGAGAAGGGTGTTCGCCGGCCAGCTGGATGATATACTCACCCAGGTCGGTTTCAGCCACCTCGATGCCGTCCCCAATCAAAGCGGTATTCAGTCCGATTTCTTCGCTTACCATGGATTTTCCCTTGACGGCCAGCTTGGCCTTATGCCTGCGAGCCGTTGCAAGACAGTAATCCAGGGCGGCGTGAGCATCATGGGCAAAGAATACATGCCCACCATTTTTCCGGACGTTTTCTACCAGGGTTTCCAGCACGACATCAAGGTTTTCGATGGTCTTTAGCCGGATATCATGGGCTTTGAGACGCAAATCCGGACCTTCCGGCAAATCTCGGTAAGCAAGTGCTGTTCCCCGGCCGAATCGCCCCTGAAGATCAGCCAGTGCACTTTGAAGAGTTGGGTTATTTAAAGCCCTTTTAGCTTCTGCGATATAATCGGCAGTGATAATTTCACTCATAATTACGGGTCGGGACCTCGTTGAATAGTTTATTGGTTGAATGGTTGATTAGACAAATTATAGCAATAATTTAAAAATGTTACGATTATTGAAGCGGGAAGTGTCAAATTATTTTGCAAATATAGATTCAATTATAGACGGAGCGAAGCGACTTCTATCAATCTACAATCATCGTTATTCAATCTTCAATTGTAAGCCCTAACCGGCCAGTATTTGAGCAATGTGCATGATTTTAATATCCGATCCCTTGCGGCTCAACATTCCCTGGATGTTCATCAAACAACCCATGTCGCATCCGACGACAGTATCGGCACCGGAGGCGATAATATTATTGACTTTGTCTGCCACCATGGCTGCGGATATATCCGCATACTTCACTGAAAATGATCCACCGAATCCACAGCATCGCTCGGAGTCGTTCATTTCAATAAATTGAACACCGGAAACCCTGGACAGAAGCTTGCGGGGTTGCGCTTTGATGCGAAGGTTGCGTAATAGATGGCATGAGTCGTGATAGGTAATCGTACCGTCATAACGCGCCCCGAGGTCTTCCACACCCAGGACGTCCACCAGATATTCCGTCAGTTCGTATGTTTTGGCGGCCACCTGTCTGGCACGCTTCAGCCATGGGTCATCGTCATCGAACAGCTGGGGGTAGTGATGACGTACCATGGAGACGCAGGATCCTGAAGGACAGACGATTACATCTGCAGTCTCAAAAATACCGATAAACCGTTTGGCGGCAACGCCGGCTTCCCGGCGATATCCGGCATTGAAAGCCGGCTGTCCGCAACAGGTTTGTTGCGTCGGGCAGATCTGGTTGATACCCAGTTTGCGAAAAATTTTCACCATGGATTCTCCGACTTCCGGGAAAATTCCATCTACTATGCACTGAACAAACAGGGCCACGGTTTTGTTGGTATCCGACATGAAATAAAACACCCAAGTTGAAGTATGGTCATATTGCCTTTAAAAAATCAGCAGGAATGAACCCTACAATGAAATCTTTAAAAAATCCAGCGTTAAAATAGCTAGCTAGCCCGGACAAGTTTAGCGGGGAACTAAAAAAAGAAATTAATCACGAAAGGACGAAAACACAAAAAAAGATAAGACAAATTTCGTGTTTTCGTGGTGAAAAAGATTTTTCATAAAATTTCGTAGATCCGCCTTTGGAGGACAAAGAATTCACAATTAAGACTCTAAACTTAATTGAACTCGACTCTTTCGATAATTAGCCGATTATGCTAAGCTACACAACCTAAAGATCGGAAAGATGAGAATCGAACTGGTACCAGGGTTGGAGCCCAAACGCAGGGTTCAAAAACCCCCCTTATTTTCATTAAGTTGCAGAAGTTCCGAGACGTAAATTACCATGAGTGAAAAGCGGATCGCCCTTATAGAGCTCATAGAAAAAATTGAAAGATTGGGGCAATTCCAGGACAGAATAGATTTCCCCTCAAGTGTCAATCAGATCTGGACGGCCTTTTTAGCAGATGTTCAGAACTTAATTGAGGTCGAAGTCTGTGCGCTGTTTCTCGTCGATGAAACGACCAATGAATTCGCCTTAAAATACGCCGTACCGGAAAATAAAGCAAAACGCTGCCGGAAAGAAATTGACCTTCAAATCGAATGTGGCATTTTTTCCTGGATAATTAACAGAAGACAACCGGCCCTGATTCCCGCCCTGGATTTTGCAAAGGAAAAATCGATAGTTATGCTGCCGTTATCAACGGTGAAGAGAACACTGGGAGTCGTAATGATCCTGACGCCTATCCAGGAAAGCTTTATTACCCATGAAAACATGAAGCTTTTGACAATTCTAACCAAAGAGTTTTCGCTGGTAATGGAAAATACACGGTTGGTCGGACGGCTGAGAAGAAAACAACTATCACTGGAAAAAGCCAACAGGGAAATTAAACTTCTGTCCCGCACCGATCCCCTGACCGGATGTTACAACCGTGGATATTTGAATGAATTTTTGCCCCGGGAGATTACAAGAGCGTTAAGATATAAACGGCCCCTCGCCCTGGCAATGTGTGATATCGACAATTTTAAAAAGATAAATGATACTTACGGTCATCAGTGTGGAGATGAGGTTTTAAAAAAATTAGTCCAGAGTATTTCGGAAGTAATACGTGCCGACACTGATTGGCTGGCAAGATACGGCGGAGAAGAATTTTTGATTGTGCTCCCTGAAACCCAACTTGAAAATGCCTCGGGTCTGGCGGAAAGGCTTCGCCGGAATATCGCTAAAAACTCAATTGAGATACAGGAAGATAAAATATCGATAACGGCCAGTTTCGGTGTGACCGGATTTAACTCCTCAAATCCGCCCAAAAGCATAACCCCTGAAGCGTTGATACACATGGCGGACAAATATCTTTACGCAGCCAAAAATCAGGGTCGCAACAAAGTCATCAGCGGCTCTTTTGAAGGATATAAATGTCTCGCAGGGTAACAACATGGCAAAATCGACCCCATCCTTTGAATTCACCAAGTGGGATATTCGCAAAATGGTGATTTCACTAGGATAGCTGTATAATAACCAATCATTAGCTATTCTTTGCCATGTTATTTATGCAGCATTAGGGTCATACCGGTGCGGTGAGAAATAGGCATTCCGGGAATCAAGATGTTTTATTCCGGACTTCCGTTCTCCGGTGGAACTCCTTGAAGCCCTCTTGAATCGCTTCCGTGATGACATCGATTTTGAAAGGTTTGGTAACATGATTATCAAAACCGACTTCTTTTAATTTATCAGCGTCATATAAATCCGTATGTCCGGTTAAGGCAATCACAATCGTTTTGTTGTCGGTTTCTCGGATCCTCCGGCAAAATTCCACCCCGTCCATCTCTAGCATGATTAAATCCGTGATGATAATTGAAACTTT
>JAJRVC010000226.1 GCA_024277475.1 Deltaproteobacteria bacterium | reverse complement strand
TCCGCACTTCCAACCGGGCCTGATCGTCGATATAACCGAGAAAGCGGCAGGTGAGAATGCGATCTTCCGCCAGGATAACATCGCCGGTTGCATCGGTTTTCAGCTTGAACAATGCTTTTTTGAGAAGGCTGAAACCCGTATAGTTAAGCGTCGGTCCGAGGTCCCGGACCATTTCCTCCAATTGCGGGTCAATATTTGAGGAGGCGCGATCAGCCTTCACGACCTCCACGGTCACCTGGAGATCCATGCCTGCGGCCAGGATGTGGGTCGGTGTCAGAAGAAGACTCAGACACACCATAACCAGTGCTTGGCATGTATTGGTTGTAATTTTCATGATTCTTCCCCTTCCTTTTTCTTCTCCGGCAATATCCAGATCAGCGGCTGGCCGCTACCGGCGGTCTGCAGCAACATGACATTGCCCGAACGGCTGTAAACAGACTCCACCTGGCAAACTCTAACAGGCCCATCCGTGGATTCGTTTAAAGGTTGCTCCGGTTCGGGTGGCAAAGCCTTTTCAACAGGCACCAGGGCGACGGACTCCGTCGTCTCCTGCCTGTCCTGGACATTCAACCGAACAAAAAACATAAGCACAACAGCTGCCATGGCAATTGACGGCCCCCAGATCATGGGACGTTTGAACAGTTCCAAAAACTTTTCCCAGCGGCTCGGGCCGAAATTAACCTTTGCTTCAATTTCCTTCCAGGCCTGGTCCAAATCCACCTCCGGCAAGGGATACGAATCATACGCCTGTTTGAGAAAAGCCAAGGTCTCTTCCAGTTGACACAGCGCCTGCCGACATCCCTCGCAGTCCCGCAGATGGGTTGCCACATCCAGCCGCTCAGCCGCGGGCAACTCCTTTTCGAGGTATGCGGTAAGACGTGGTTCTATGGTCTTGCATCGCTCGGTCATGAGACTCACCTTTTATCCTTGGCATGATATTTTTTAAGCATTTTTCCTATTCGTGTGAGCGCTCTTTTGAAGAGTATGTGGGTGTTTCCGACAGAATGTCCAGTAATTTCAGAAATTTCCTTAAAAATTGGTTCGTCTCCTCGAAACCGGAGCAATATTACCTCCCGCTCATCTTCCGGTAGCAAGCTGATCATGTCATCAAGCATATTCTTCAATTCCTTTTCCTGAAAGACATGTTCCGGCGTGTTCTGGGTGTTGGTCAGTGATGCATCATTTCCCCATGAGCAATCCTCATCATTCAGTGAAACATGCTGATTTTCGCGATGACGGTATTGCTGGCGGGCAAAATCCCTACTTACATTTATAGCTATCGTGAAAAGCCATGTACTGAATTTTGATTCCCGGTTCCATGTTTGCAGACTGGCGAACGCCTTGGCAAATGTTTCCTGAGTCAAGTTGTAAGCAAGATCATTCTGTCGGGTTTTCACCATAAAATGTCGCAAGATTTTTTCATAATGCCGTTTGAACAGATCATTACAGGAAAGTTTTCTGCCACCAAGGCATTTAGTCACTAACTCATCATCGGAGTGAGTCACAACATTTTTCTTCTTGTTCTTATCAGACGATCGACGGGAGAAAATATTCATTTTTTTCTCAACAGAAAAACATTCCCAGTTCCACTCTCCCCAGGGCAAAACCACCAGCTACATGTCGTAAAAGTATCTCCCGACCGAGCCAAGCAGGAAAAACAGGACCGGCACCCAATAGTGATAGGCAGCGCGGGCCTTAATACTGCCAAATTCCAGGAAAATACTAACCTGTAATTCTACCATGGGGCAAGGAAATTGGCGGAACGACAACCTTTTTCGAAAAAAAATGAATAATTCTTTGGACACGTCGTCTTTGTATTACGGCAAGACAAAAAATAGACATTCGAAAACACATCTCATTGGGGAGTTAAGGAATGGACGAAGTAGAAAATGTTCAACTTCGAAAAACCGAAAAGTCAATTTTTGCATGTCACTTAGCCGAAATCTCTCACAGGATAATTCCGTGTGATGATGAAAGGATGAGGGAGAATATGACTAATAGATATTTCAATCTCACGGCTTTGACAAAATCTTTTCTGCGGGTAACCGCCGGGCCGATGATTAAGAACCTCTGGCTCGGCACGGTGTCGGGACTCGAACACATCCCGAAAGGACCGGCTGTATTTGTCGTAAATCATAGCTCATACATGAATTTTCTTGTTATTGGCACTGGTTGCGAACTGCTGGCAAATCGGCCGGTTCATTTCTGGGCCAACCAACGAATCACATCGATCCGGTCCGTGTTAATCCGGACCGAAAACTAAGGACTGTGGACAGGGAATGCGGTTGGCAAATAATTCAACTGAAGGGAGAGAAATGAATAAACCCGACTTTCAATATATCATGGCAATGGTCAAGAATGGCGGCCCTGAGCCAGACGAATATGACGAGTTGAACTCCTGGTTCGTATCGGCCTGGAAGCTCTTGCAAAGCGGCCGGGTTACTGCCGAGGAGCTACAGCGCTTCTGGAACAAAGCCGGTGAACCATTTTCCGCTAAAACCATACAGGGGATGGCCAGGGTCCAGCCTCATAATTACGCGGGTGACTATGAAATAATTGACATGATTTACCGCCGCCTGGGGTCGGTTGACGAGCACTTGTTCCGGTGGGATCATTTTTTTCACTGGCAGAAGGCGGCCCGTGCCGTTCGGAATCGAAAAACCTATTTTATCGATCAACTGCAACAATTTGAACAGGAGCTTCCAGGCAGTGACAGGTTAAAGGTATTGAATATCGGCAGCGGTCCCGGCCGCGATCTTCTTGAGTTTTTCACCCAAAACCGGGAGACCAGGGTCTCCTTTCATTGCCTGGACAGCGACTCGAACGCCATACGATATGCCCAAAGTCTTTGTCATGAGCATCTTGAAAGGATTGTTTTTAAAAAAGTCAACGCCCTGAGATTCCGGCCGGCTGAGAAGTATCATTTCATCTGGTCCGCTGGCCTTTTTGACTATTTTGACGATAGAACCTTCATTTTTTTACTGCGGCGCTTGATGGCCATGCTGCTCCCCGAAGGCAGGCTGGTTATCGGCAATTTTTCCATCGATAATCCCAGCAGACCATATATGGAATGCGGCAACTGGTTTTTAAATTGCCGCCATGCGAACCACCTCGTATCGCTTGCCCGATCCTGTGACGTTCCGCATGAAAACATCCGTGTTGCAAAAGAGCCCGAGGGTGTCAATCTGTTCTTGCACATAAAGGGATAAGATATGGAAGGCTACAGAGGAAAATATTTCACTCGCCAACTGAAAGAGGCAACGGAGATCCTGCTTGAGGGAAATGTGGATTCGATAAAGCTGCCGCATCTGCACGCCGAACACACACAACACCCCTGAATCGTTGCGCTTGGATCTGGGGCATCATTGCCGGATCTCGACCGGGCAGGCCGAGTACTAGATATTGTCCTTTATCGTGAAGCAGAATTTCGTGCCCAATCTGGTTATCGAGGCCGATTACGATGTTGATCTATACAGGCATCTTCTCGAAACAAGCGATTTTTGGAAACGCATCATCGAGGCACCGGCCGAAAAGCTTCCCGAGTTGTCCCATAACACAATTGAGACCGTGCAGAAACTGTACGATGAGCTGACCAGAAGGCAGCAAGATGAACTCGATCGCAAATGGGGCTTGAGGTGATCAACGGCTTGGCAAGCAGACAACCAGAGCGGTATATTGATTTATTCTGACCCGATCACTCTGCTGGTCTATCAACCGTATGTCGTCACCTCGCAGGAGACGGCCATGCGAAATTTCAAAAATCACCGACCATCGACTGCGATATTGCGGTGAGTCGAAACCGTAATATTTTTCACCAACACCGGTTGTTTCCCCTCCGATATCTATAGGCATCCATCCCCCTTGGCCGTCAATTATCTCCAATTCGCTTCACGTCATCCCCTCAAGAAAAAATATATAGGCCGGAACCGTTCTCCGGTCTTTTGAATACTGGAAACCGGGATGACACCATCATGAAGGAAATAATCACATCTTTTGTCGATAAATACGGGCTTTCCAGGACCGACGTCATGTCAGAAATCGAGGCCGTATTTTCGACTATGCTCGCCCGCTGGTACCGCCTGCCGGTGATGGTCTTTTTTCGCAGGGACCTTCGCCTGGAGGCCGTGGCCTACAACGATACCGGCGGGGTCATCATGCAGAAGACCATCGAACTTGCGGAGATGAAAGGACGGAAAACCATCCTGCGGTATCTCGAAGACAGCCTGGCCAAGGCGGCCGTGCTCAAGGAGACGGCTATTTATAAAAATTTTGAAAGACAGTTGCGCTGGGGCGAGATCATTGGCCGCGACCGGGAAGGAAACTTCCTGCTTGAGACCGAAGTGGTGCCGGGTGAAGCGATAATCGCCCTCTGTCCTTTGAACCGGAAGGCGTTCACGAACGGAACTCGGCCACCTTTTTAACCGGCCGGCGCCGGGCTTTTCACCTCCGTCTCGTCGAACCGGTGTCGGTAAACGGAACGTCGCGGCTGAAAGTGATTGTGGACCGGGTTTCCAAGACCCTGGTGGAGAACCTGCTCAAGGAACAGCTGGGCGGTTGGACCGGCGAAATCAAAATCCGCTGCCTCAAATGGTATGTTGGTCACAAAAGCATGGTGATGACCACCAGGCGGTTGCCGAGGTGCTTCCCCTGCCGGTGGCCGGATTGATGAGCCTGGACGATGGGGCCGCCGTAGCCGGGCAGTACGGACTGCTCGATCTGCGGGCCAAGGAACTGGGCTCTACCCTTACCGCGCCGTTCATGACCC
>JAJRVC010000225.1 GCA_024277475.1 Deltaproteobacteria bacterium | reverse complement strand
TGTTACGGGCCAATGGAAACTCCGAGAACCAAAGCACGATGTTATTAATCAAGTTCCCGTATATCGTCATTTTACTTTCTGGGGGATGTTCAATATCAAAGGACTCAGGAAATCCGGGTACTACACTTACCTCCTGACCCTGTTTATGTATCTGGTCAGATTTCGCCACAAATATGATATTATTCACTGCTACTCGGCATTATCGAGCGTAATGGTTGCTTCGCTGGCCGGACAGTTGCTGAAAAAGAAAACCTTAGCGCGCCCGATGGCCAGTGGAGCCAGATGGGGCGACATCAGCCGCATAAAAACCGACCGAGGTTTTATAGAGAAACGCTGGCTTCTCAACCGCCTGAAAAAAATCGACTCCATTGTTGCTTTAAATCAGGAAATCAGGCGAGAACTGATTGATATTGGAGTAGTCCCTGATCGAATTCTGGCAATACCCAATGGGGTAGAAGTTGAACAAAAATGGATCAAAACAACGTATCGCGTGAATGAATCCATAAAGATTCTATTTGTGGGGCGGCTTCATCCCCAAAAAGGGGTCGATACATTAATCCAGGCCTTCCAGCAGGTGGTCAGTCGATGCCCCAACCTGAACTGGCTATTGCAGTTGGCTGGTGCAGGACCTCTTCAGCCAAGACTGGAAAAAATGGTGGCTGAGCTGAAGTTGGACGATAGAGTTATTTTTCTGAAACAGGTTCAGGATATTTTCCCCATCCTTGCCAAGAACGATATTTTTGTGCTCCCTACCCGTGCCGAAGGTATGTCTAACGCTCTATTGGAAGCTATGAGCTGCGGACTACCGTGCATCACCACCGACATCCCGGCAAACGCAGAAATCATCAATCATCTTGTAAACGGAGTCCTGGTGCCGCCTGATAATATCCAACAACTAACCGAAGCGATCATTGAACTTGGCCAGAGTCGCGAACTCAGACAAAAATTAGGCCAGGCCGCTCGACAAACTATCTGCGACAACTATTCCCTAGACAAAGTGACAGAGAAATACCTGGCGCTATACCAGAGCCTGTTACCTCATTGAGGATGGAGACAAAACCCAATGGCCGGATTAGCTGGCATCCTTGCTCCTACCGCCAATCGGACAGAGATCAGCCGTTTGCTAACAGATATGTGTGCACTACTCGTTCATAAAACCTGGCAAACCACCTTTGCCTACGTGGAAGAACCAGCCGGGTTGGCGCGGGTCAGTCTGAACATATTTAATCCCGAACCGCAACCAATTTTTAGCGATGATGGCTCAAAAGCCATCATCATGGAAGGCGAACTTTACGATCACCGACGCTTAAAACAGCGATTTTCTATCCCCGATGACATCGGGTCAGTTCAAAATGACCCAGCCTTGATCCTTTATCTATACAGACTGCACGGCCTGGAATTTGTCCGAGAACTGCATGGTTCTTTTGTGCTGGCTATTTGGGACAAAACTACCCGGCAACTTATTATTATTAATGATCGCTTTGGGTTGCGACCACTTTACTACACAGTCAATCCTAAACATCTATTATTCGCCTCAGAAGTGAAAGCCCTTCTACAATCCCCACACGTAAACCGTTCCCTAAATTATGAGGCAATAGGTGAATTTTTGACCTTTCAAATATTATTAGGACATAAAACTTTTTTCTCCAACATCTTCGTTTTACCTCCGGCCTCGGTGCTGTCGTACCACCTCAATGAAAATAAAGTAACCATTGACTCGTATTGGGATCTCAGCTTTCAGGAGCATCAGGCCAACATATCTGAACAGCTTTACCTGGAACAACTGACCCATCTTGTTAAACAAGCCGTTGCCCGACGAATGACAGGCCCATACCCAAAAGGGATATTTTTAAGCGGTGGACTGGATTCTCGTACCTTACTCGGTGCGATTGAAAAAAAACATTATCCCCTTCACACCTTTACAATGGGTATTCCCCATAGTTACGATGTTAAGTTTGCGGCCCGAATAGCCCAAGCTAAGGGAACTATTCATCATTATCAGGAGTTTCCCCCCGATTTTCTTGCCAGATTTACTGAACGTAGCGTCTGGTTAACGGATGGGATGGTAAGTTGTGAGCATACCGGCATCCTGAGTTTACTAGATCTGACCCGCCGGCACTGCCAGGTTGTTTATGACGCGCTAGGAGCAGGCGTTTTTTTAGGCGGCTCCTATTTAAAGCCAGAACTGTTCATCAGCGATATGACTCAGCCTGAAAAACTTCACAAATATCTTTACCATAAATTTGCCACAGCCTTTCCTAAAAATCTGTGGCCGATTTTTCTCTCAGAGAAACTATACAATCTGATTGGGGATGCTCCTTATCAATCGCTGAAGATAGAGATAGACAAAGCTCCAGCAGAACATCCGGCAAACAAAAGTGAGTATGTTCATATAAAAACGCGACAACGCCGTTTTATCTTCTTTGGTCCCCATAATACCCGCAGCCAGATGGAAAGCCGAACCCCCTTTTACGATAACGATCTGATTGAGTATGTTTACTCAATTCCTCCAGAGCTAAAATTAAATAAAAGAATATACCTGAAACTGATCCAACACGCTTTTCCCGATCTGGCCCGTATACCGTGGAGTTTTTCCGGTTTGCCTATCACCGTCACCTCTCCACGCCGCCTTTTTGTCCAACGTGCTCGTTATAAACTCCACCGTATGCTAAGAACAGAATTATACCGATTTTCTGCAGGACGTTTGCTCATCCCCTACCCCCGTGAATTCACAAACTATCCTTTCTGGCTTCGAACGGATCTGAGAAACTGGGTAGAAGACATCTTACTAAGCCAGCAGACCCTTGACCGTAATTACTTCTATCCTGATCAAATTCGTCGTCTGCTGGATGAACATATGAGTGGACAAAGAAACCACACAGCCAGAATTTGTACGCTGATCACCTTTGAATCGTGGCATCGGCAATTCGTTGATTGAAGTAGAGAAAGGGTGCAACCAAACCATGATGGCTGACAGAGAATGGATTCCCCCCTTACCCAAAATCCTGCTCTGGGTTCTGTTAATTTTTTTGACGCCCATTCTGCCCGCTTGCCGGCCCGAAAAAACTGCGATCCCTCCCGGTATTCCGCCCTTGCGAGGAGTCTGGGTGCAATCGCGCGAAATTAATACTCCGGAAAAGGCTGCTGGCGCTATCCGTAAGGTCGAAACAGGTAACTTTAACGCCATCTTGGTGAACGTATTGAACAATGGGGAAGTCTACTACCGCAGCCGACTGCTTCCATTAGCGCCTCAAGTGCCGGAAAATTACGACCCCCTACAATATGTTATTGAGCAGGCCCATAAACGCAATATCTCAGTTTACGCCTGGATATTACCCGGCCCTATGGACAACGATGGACGCCCCAGTTTCATTATGAAACAGCATCCTGAATGGGGAATGGTCAGCGTAGAGGGACGGCAAAGTAATTGGCTAAACTATAATCGACCCGACGTGAGAGAATTTGTTGTCAGTCTGGTCGCCGAATTGGTGCAGAACTACAACGTGGATGGCATCCATTTTGACTACACACGCTATCCCGGCGCGGAATGGACATTTGACCCATACTCCCGAGAGCTTTTTTACCAAACCTATGGACAGGACCTGGATATTCTGCGCAATGACGCCCTGCCCGCCTATGCCGTCTTCAAAGCCAATTCGCTGGGATGGCCCACCACCGCCCGCGTTCTGGCTGAATTTGATAACGGGCGCCCCGCGGTAATACTCAATCAATATGGTACCGGGCAGGTTGTGGTGTTAAACTGGGATGCCGCCCGCCGTAAAACAGCGGTCGGGAGTGAAATTTTACAGCGGAGTATCGATTTTCTCAACGGCGAATCAGGACGGCTGTTTATATTTCGGTCCCAAACTAACGCCAAAAAATATGGGGTTGGCATTTATGATAGAGCGACAAACTGGCTGCAAGACCTGGGACGGTCGCCCACGCCTATGACTGAAACTGAGATTGGCATTCTGACCGCGGGCGACCTGCTGATACTCCCCAATATCTATCTGATTGCGCCGGAAATAGCCGCCGAGTTGGCCCGCTTTGTGCAGCAGGGCGGCAACCTGATTTTTCTGGATGGACCAACGCCGTCAATCCGCGACGCCAATCTTCAGGCGCTTACCGGGATGCGGGTGAGCCTGGGACATTTTCACGAGACTGCGCTGCTGCGAGCCGCCCGCTCACATCCTATCATTCCGCAACGCTCGACAGAAATCAGT
>JAJRVC010000224.1 GCA_024277475.1 Deltaproteobacteria bacterium | reverse complement strand
GAAAACCCATGGCATTGAAGAGGTGATCCCTGTTCTGCATAAATATTTCTTCTTTTTCATGACACCACACCGGGATATCGGGAATTTCCATCCGGGTCAAGCGATGGTCGATGTGGCAGTGAGTGAGGATCAGCAAGTCAATGCCCAATTTCTTCACCGCGGCGATGTTTTTAGGCCCCATCCCGGCATCGATCAGCACCCGTTTTTCCTTGCCTTTCAAATAAAGACAGGCACAGTAGGGAAATCTGGAATGATTTTCGCCCGGCAGGTAATATATGTTTGGTTTGAGTTCAATCATTGTTATCCTAATGCCCTCACTTTGTTTTGAAATGTCGCGTATGCTTATGCCGGATTATTTAGTACCTTCGTACGTTCAATTTCGGGTTTTAAACCTATGGGAAACCACCATCGATAAACAATGTAAGCCGCTGCGGCTCCCATGAGATTGGCAATTGACAAACCCGCCCAAACGGAATTCAGGCCCAAGAGCTCGTCCAAAAGAATTGATGCCGGCAATCCCATGGCAAAAAGGCCGAAAAGCAATGTCAGCAATCCGACCCTGGGGTTGCCGACACCATTGAACCCGGCACCGATGATCATTCTCACGCCGGAAAGCGCCCAGAAGGCTGCTCGCCAGGTAAGGAAATCGACGCCGAGGGCGATCATCTCCGCATTTCGGCTGAAAATTGAGATAATAGGCTTTGCAAATACCATGGAAAGGATGCTGATTGCGAACATTAGCCCTACAACCAGGACGATTGAATTTCGAATGGTTTTGCGTGCTCGCTCCAGTTTTCCGGCACCATAGTTTTGCCCCACAATGGTCAGAATGGCGCCGGACATTCCCAGGGCGGGTAGGATGGCAATATTTTCAATTCGCCCGCCGATTCCAAAGGCGGCAATGGCCAGGGGACCATAACCGGAAACCAGTTTCATAAAAAACATGAGACCGATGGACGAACTCATAAAGGTGATGGTGGATGGTATTCCAACTCTGAGAATCTCTTTCAGGAGAGAAAAATCAACCCGGAAATTCCTAAACACCGGTTTAACTCTTGATTTACCTGCGATAAAATGACCGATACAAAGCGAAACCATGATTATGCGGGCAATTACAAGTGCCAGAGCTGCTCCTTTGACGTCCATGGCCGGTATCGGTCCGTATCCGAAAATAAAAAGCGGGTCCAGGATGAAATTGACGACGGTTTGAATCACCAGGAATTTCATGGGGGTTTTGGTGTCACCTTCCCCACGGATGATGCTGTTGCAGAAAGCGCCAAAAAAAATGAAAATAAAACCGATAAAGATAATACGGCAGTAATCCAGGACGGAGCCGAGTATTTCAGGTCCGGCCCCTAAAACCACAAACAGCGGTTTGGAAAAAAGAATACCGAATATAGCCAGCAGTACAGATAAGACAATACCTAAGACAAGTCCGTTGGAAGCGATCCGCCCGGCCTTCTCGATATCGCCGGCACCGAAGGCCCTAGCCACGAAAGAGCTCAGGCCGGCTCCGATTCCCATGACGAAGGAAATAAAAAAGAACATGACCGGGAAGACAATGCTGACAGCGGCAATAGCCTCCGGGCCTACTATCCCGACAAAAATCATGTCGATGACACTGAAGCCGGTTTGGAACAGCATGGCCAGAACCATTGGCAATGACAGGCGGATAATGTTTGCGGTGATACTTCCGCTCAAGAGGTCAGGAGGGTTAGATTTTCGCATATATTATGTTCCAAAAAACTTTCGAGCTTGATTCTAACATCGTCCACGGCTTATTCGTAGGTTGAGTTGGGCATCCCGCTATCTTTTATTGGGTTTCGGACCTCAACCCAACCTACTTGCCAGTCATTATTTGTCTATGAAATAAAATTCAGGTTGTGTTTAACGGTATACCTGGCCAGCATATCGTCTACCTTATGTTTGATTTCCTCAACAGATATTTCAGGCAGCGCTTTAACTGTGATGACAGCCAAAGAGCCGTGTATTTTGTCCTCCCTGACGGAGACATCAACGGATTCAACCAGATTTCCAATGGCCTTGAGCTCGGTCCGGTACACCCTCTGAATTGCCCGCCAGCGCAGGGCGGGTTTAAATATTTTCCCCACCGGTGTCAGTGGAATCTCATCTACGATGGTGATTTCTTTGGGGACAGCTGCTTTTTCACCGATCTCAGTTTTCAGATATTCCAGGATTTGTTCCGGCGTCAAATCGCTGTTTTCCTGCACCTGCACAAACGCCACCGGTAATTCACCGGCGTGCGGGTCCGGCCGACCCACGGCAGCTGCTACCTGGATACCCTTCAGACGGTACAGCGGGTCTTCGATGACGGCTGGATCAATGTTGTGACCGCCCCGGATAATAAGCTCCCTGGTACGTCCGGTGAGCCAGAAATAGGCGTCGGCATCCCGTCGGCCAAGATCACCGGTATTGAACCAGTCTTTCTTCGGCCAGATGCCGCGATTGTGGGCGTCGTCCAGGTATCCGTTGAATACGTTGGGTCCGTTGATACAGACGGCGCCGTTTTCATCAGTTTTGGCTTCCCGCACAAATTTACCTTCGTCATCGACGATGAAGATTTTCATCTGCATGTAGGGCAATCTCAATCCAATGGAGCCGACTTTTTGTTGTCCGTGATAAGGATTAAATGAGGAGGCACAGGTCCCTTCCGTAAGGCCGTAACCCTCCAGTATTTTCATGCCGCTGTGCACTTCAAAACGTTTAAAGAGCTCTACGGATAGCGGAGCGGCACCACAGATGGCATAGCGCAGTGAGGATATGTCCGTATTACCTTTGGGGATATCCAGCAGCACGGAAAGAACCGTCGGAACGCACGAAAAGGTGACAGCTTTGTAGCGGTCCACTATTTTGTAGAAATTCTGCATGACCGCTGGGTCGCGGTAGCCGCGGGGGCCGAGAAGAACCACATGGGCGCCGATTGAAAAAGGCGTTGAACCGGTAACTGTGGTGCCGTTGACGTGAAACAGCGGCAGGCCGCACAGGGTTGTTTCTCCGGGATTAAGCTCGGCGGCGGCGGCGATCATGTAGGTCATGGCGACTTCATTGAAATGGGTATGCGGTGCCAGTTTGGGCGTCCCGGTGGTACCACCGGTATGGTACATTGAGGCGATGTCCTGAGGATCAATCTTGCGGTTTGTATCCAGCTTTTCCCCATTGTAACGGCCGATGACCTCATCGTAGCCGTAAATCCCTTCTTTTTCATCGCCGGGACCCATAACCCGGATGATGGCCTTGAGGTTGGGCAAATCATTACGAATGGCCATGGCCTTTTGCCAGATGTCCGATCCCGGGAATTCGCCCAGAGCGACCAGAACTTTGGTGCCGGCAGCCTGACAGATTTTGGCAATGGTGGCAGATTCCAGCAGGGGGTTGATTGGGTTGACAATGCCGGCAGCCTCCCCACCCCAGAGTATGTAGTGGGTGTGGGGAAGATTGGGCAGGAGATAGGACACGACGTCTTGCGACCCGACATCAAGGTCATGGAATAAATTAGCCGTTTGGGTGATCCGGGTCACCAGGTCGCAGTAGGTTACCTGTATGGGCTGGTCATAGCTGTCGCCCGAAAGAAAAAAACTGATGGCCGGTGCCTCCGGATTAATAGCTGCGCCTTTTTTGATCAGGTCATAGGTGTTGGAAGCTTCAAGACGCTTTTCAAGCGGGATTTTTTCAAAATCTTCGATATCACCAATATTACAAAATTTTCTCTCTCCCATAACGAAGCCCTCCCATTTTAGATTTTGGTTGCCGGCCGGTCCGGATCATTTTCCTTTGCATCCCGGGATTCAAGCAGGCTCATGGTGGCTTCCCG
>JAJRVC010000223.1 GCA_024277475.1 Deltaproteobacteria bacterium | reverse complement strand
TCATGGAAAGATCCACCGATCGCCTGGATGCCTTGACGGCGCCTGCCAGGTATACGACGGCATTCTGGTTTTGTAAAAAAGATACCATGGCATCTTCCACCTCCTGGGCGGCTCCAAGCACCGTGTTATCGTAGTTGACCGCCAGTTCATGGAAACGGGCGTCTTGCACACGGATGCTGTTGGTGATACGTCCGTAATTAAAAATGTTCCAGCTGACCGATGGTCCGGCAGAATATGTGAAACTCTTCGAATTGAACAGGTCGCTCAAGTTGGAGTTGTTCGAGCTGGCACCAACTTTGTCGGATGCTCGAAAGCCCAGGGAGCCGAACAGTGAAAAAGCTGGAAACAGGTCCGCCTTGGCCACCCCGATCTGTGCGCTCTGGGCCGCAAGCAGGCGCTCAGCAAAGCGGATATCCGGTCTGCGCCGCAACAATTCCGCCGGAATGCCTACGACCACCTCAGTGGGTACCTTAGGAATCGGTCCCACGCCTCCCAGTATATCATCAATTTCACCGGGCAGCTTACCCAGTAAAATGGCCAGGGCGTTTTTCGCCTGGCGTAAATCGATTTCCAACGGCGGGATCGTGGCCTCGGTGCTTCGCAAAAGGGATGTGGCCTGGGTGACATCAAGCTCCGTCACCGCCCCGGCTTTGAAGCGCACATTGGCGATGTCCAGAGATCGTTGTTGTAACTTGACGTTTTCATGGGTAACGATGAGGCGCTGTTCCGCCGTACGAATAAACACATAGGTACGCGCCACCTCAGAGGTCAGGGTCACCAGGATATCATCATAGTCGGCGATGGTGGCTTCCAGATTGGCAATACCGGTCTGCACCGCGCGCCGGAACTTGCCCCAGAAATCCAGCTCCCAGGCGGCGTCAAGCGAGGTCTGGTAATTGAAAAAATATCGATCGGAAAACGCTCCATTCGGAGCATTTTTACTGGTTTGATTAACGCTTCCCGAGGCATTGGCCTGTTGCTGCTGCGGGTACTGAAACCCGAAGGCAATCCCCAACTGAGCACGGGCTTCAAGAATGCGGACCCCCGCAATTTGAAGGGACAAATTCTGGTTGTAGGCTGTCTCAACCAGGGTATTGAGTACCGGGTCACTAAATACCGTCCACCATTGACCGAAGTCCGCCTCTTTGCTTGCAATCTGGGGATTTTCGGACTCGAGCCATTTTTCGGGCTCCGGCGCCGTGGGCTTGACATAATCCGGCCCCACCATGGTGCAGCCGCTGAACAGGACCGCCAGGGCGACCAGTCCCAATAAGACAAATTTAGTGGATTTGCTAAAAATGTGACCGGATTTCAGCATATTTTGCTTTTTAATGATTGAAGTTGTAAGCATATTCCACTCCTTGAAGCTTAAAATGGTTTATGATTTGAAGTATAGTTTTCGGTTCTCAACAGACTCGATGGTGAGCCGAACAGACACCTGGTCATTAAAACCGGAAAGTCAGTTCACTTATTAATTCAATAAGTTGGATTTTGCAATAAGTATTTGTCGTTTAGCTCTGCATTTCATCTCCTGGTTTTTTCTTTTTGTGTGTCGGAGCATGGATATAGAACTAACCTATGGCTTCATTCCCTGCCCTTGACATCCTATGGTAACCTGAGAATAACCGTTGACTCATTTACGGAAAATCCGTGAAAAATTTCTCAGAAACTGCTATGTTACAATTTTTCAAGCCGGTATTCGTATTAATTAATGAAAGATTAGGAGATCCGTTACCATGAACATAAGGAAAATAGGTTGTTGTTTAAACAGTTTAGCTTTAATTGTTGGATTAATCGCATGTGACAATGATATATCCGAAACCAATCCATCGACTCAGGTAGGTCAGCAGAGCCCGATATCGGATCAAACTCTTTCTGATCCTCAACTTACTGCATTTAGTGGGAAAGTAGCGGAAAAGCAAGATGCAAGCACCTATACATATGTTCGCATAGATGATGGGGCAGGCAATGAAGTCTGGGCTGCCGTTCCCCAAACCCAATTAGAGATCGGAGAGGAAATCACACTGAAGGACGGCTTTGTTATGACCAATTTCAGCAGTAAAACCTTAAATCGGACATTTGAGTCCATCATCTTTGCCTCGGGCCTCGTCCGAGGTTCAGACAATAAGACTGTTCAAAGTCCGGGAGATGCTGACGGCAGTTCTTCAGATGCCGTTCAGTCCGAGGTCGGCCCTCACGGCATGGCCTCACAAGCGTCCGGCGGCAGCACCCGCGCAATTGTGTCTTTCACCGGCGTCAAAGTTGAAAAATCGACAGCTCGGAACGGCTACACGGTTGGTGAAATTTTTTCTGAAGCTGTCAACTTGAATGGCCGCAAAGTAACAGTGAAAGGCAGGGTTGTGAAGATCTCCCCTAACATCATGGGGAAAAACTGGCTCCATATTCAAGATGGCACCGGAGATCCGGCGATAAACACACATGATCTGGTAGTTACCTCATCCGCTATTGTGGAAAAAGACGCCATTATTTCCCTTGAAGGTGTCCTGGCAGCTGACAAAGATTTTGGTTTCGGATACAGATATGATGTATTGATCGAGGATGCAGTCGTCGTAAAGTAACTTGTTCCTATTTCGCTAAAGTGCCGTTGGAAATGGAGACATATAAAACAGCCTCTGAAAATGAGCACCGCAGCATTAGCTGTTTTCTCCGCCATGTTATTTATACAACATGCGGATTGCCTGGTGTGGGAGGGAGGAGCTGTAAGGCTTCTTCCTATCGCGGTATGTAGCGAAATTCGACGATTCGCCAAGACCTTCCAGCCAGTCCTTGATAACGGGTCGGACTTCAGGACCCACAACCAGGCCCATGTGCGTTACGCCTTGCAACAGCTTTACCTGGACTTTTGTATATTGAGAAATAACTGGTTCATATTGACAGTAGATCATAGCTTCGTCTTTTGTGCCGGCAACAACAAGCAGGGGTTGGGAGATGGCACTGAGGTCTTTTTCATAGTCATGAGGGGCGTAAGCCGAATTGAGACGATAAGAATACGATAGGGTCTCGGTCCCATCACGAGCTCTTTCCGGCATGTTGAATTTTATGACAGTTAGATAATTAAACCAATGAATCCCAGCACTATTCAGCATGGCAAGTCCAATAATACGGCCAGTGTAAGGCATCGCAAATCCACCCGAGTTAATCCGGGTTGTTGGTGCGTTATATTTTAGAAAAGGTGACATAAGCATATAGGCATAGGCCTTCTGCCCGTATTGGCTTCCAGCGAAGCGTATAGCTAACCCGCCACCAGAGGAATGCCCGCCAATAATCAGCATTGACGATGGATTGTCCTTCTGGATCATAGCAATAAGATCTGCCAAATCATCTTCCAATTGGTCGATGTAGTTTACATCCCCGCGTCTCTTAGGTGTAAGCCCATGTCCCCGCAAATCCGGGGTGTATACCTGCGCTAAACCCTCTGAGCTTATAAATCTGGCTAAAGGCAGGAAATACCGGCTGTGCCAGCCGGCGCCGTGTAACAGGATTAAGATCTTATCTGAATCGGATGAATATTGACGATATGCTAACGGGGTGCCATCTCTGGCTTTAAAATTTTTTAATTCCGGTAGGTTTGAGTAATCGAAAAACAGTTCACCGAAGTCCATAGCATACTGCGCTTGATCATGTTTTTTAGGTTTGCCCATTAGAATTAACACCGCAGCAATTGCTAAATAAATCACTGCAGAAATGAGTACAGAGGCGAAAACAAATTTAAGTGCCTTATTAATTATCCTTTTCATAGATTCCCTCTCCTAACATCTCATCCTTATTTCTAAATTCAGGCGAAAGTGGTGAGTCGGGGGTTTGTGTATCAACCCAATCTGTGAATTTGAAAGCCCCAAAATTGTGAATTTCACTTGTTCTCCTGGAGTTGTTGTAATTGACGGCGGACACTTGAAGGCATCCCCCACGAATATTTTTGGAGTATTGTTTTATATAAAGCGGTCCACTCTGAACTGTCTTTTGCCTTAAGGCTTTCTCTCTTTTCCACAAGCAGCCGTCTAATCTCAGAAACATTATGATAATCAGGCCATAATTTCACTGATTCCGTAAATGCCTCGATAGCTTCCTGGATATCTTTTTCTACGAGCTTGTTAAAACCTAAATGCTCCCACCCCTTTGCAGTATTCGGTTTTGCTTCCGTTGTTTGTGAGGAAACGGGTTGTGATTGTCGCCTCTCTGGAATCGCCTCCTGAATAGTCTGGATCTCCTTCTTGACACCCCTTTGTGCATTTTCAATAGAACCCAGAGCCTGCTGCACATACACTCTAATTTTATCAGCGTCAGAGGAATTATCTTGGATTTTATTGAGATAATCTTTTTGCAAAATAAGCTCATCCTGGACTGTATTTTCAAAGGTTTCAATTCTATTACCTACTTCTATGATGCCAATCTTCCAAGTGCGACTCCTCAATATCTCTAATACATCGTCTTGTAGCCAGATTACAGCAATAACGATTAAGATCGGCCATAAAAAAATCTTAATAGCTTCAAGCATCAACTCTGGACGACTTTTTTCACTCATTTTTTATTTCCTTTTAGTGCTGCCTGATGTTTCGAGTTTCATCCCCTATATCGAAAAAAGGAGCCGGGGTAAAAAGCAGCTATGGACAAATCTTTGGAATTGACAACTTATCAATTTGTGTCTGGATTCGCCTAAATTGATTCTTCAATTTTTGACTTGATTTTAGCTTAATTTTCAGACGCGCGCGACTCTGGCTGACGGTGCTGTAATCTACGCCAAAGATCGCGCCGATTTCCTTCTGCATACAGTTACTGTACCGATAACTTAGTTCCATGGCCATCTGCCTTAAATCTTTCTGTTTTGTTTTTCGATCCAGCAGATCGCCAGCTTGTACATTTCCAGCTTTAGCAACTTTTCCTATAATATGCTCAACAGATAT